>NZ_JBBARU010000018.1:0-49284 GCF_040399605.1 Rhodovarius sp.
GATGCGGAGCAGCCGAACAGGGTCTATCTCATAGAGGCAATATGGATAAAGGCCGCAATATGTGTGGACCATTAAAGGGGCTGGCCACACCAACGCAAAAAACTGCGCACGACCTAGAAAACTGGCTCCGGCGGCTGGATTCGAACCAGCGACCAACGGATTAACAGTCCGCTGCGCTACCGCTGCGCCACGCCGGATCAGCCTGCCCCCATTGTCTAGCACAATGATTTTGATCTGCCAAACCCACCCCCAAGCCCTTTGTGAACATTGACGTTTTTTTCTCGGGCCGCCTCCGCTCACGCTTTTTCGCTTTGTAGCGCAACGGTTTTTTCATTGGAATGCGTTGCGCTTCCACCTCACTGTGCCGGCTTGTGTGCCGGCCTGTCATTGCGAAGGCCGCACCGTCTAACTTGGTCGCGCCTGCGCCATCCGGCGCGGCATGCCCAACCCCGCCTTAACGCCTAGGCTGAATGGCGCGCGCGCGCGCCGCATGGCGGGAAGATTCTGCTCGAGGAGGGCGCTGCTCCAACAGCGCGAATGAGGTTTTGTTGCTACTATCGATACCCATCATAAGGTATATATTCTCTACGCAAAAATTTCTTCAAACCGCCATCAAAGCGCGCTGTTTCGGCCGCGGGAAGCATATTAATCGCTCAAAACCTAATGCTTTAGAATGTTTATCCTCCCTAATTCAAATGGAGCTTCCCATGGCAACGACCCTCGCGTCAGGCGATATCGCATTCACCGCCTTTCAATCCGATCATGCGAATGCAACCGTCGGCGGCGCCAAGGGTGATATGTTCGAATTCGTACTGCTGAAGGACGTGGAAAAGGGAACAACGATTTATTTCACCGATTGTGGCTTTCGTACTGATAGTTTGAAGTTCAACACGAATGAAGGCCTTATCCGTTGGGTGGCCCAATCAGATCTGACTGCCAATACAAAAATCTCCCTTGCGACCTTGGGCATGACCCAACCGGCAAACACCAATGAATGGCAAGGGATCAATCCTCCCACGGGCAACGCAATTACGATCAATTTACAGCTTAACGTTGGAGGCGATAGTGTAACTGCAATTATCGGTCCTATAAATTTTACAACGGACGGATTTTTAGGCACTGCCATCGCCTCGATATACTGGGGTGGCACAAGCTATACTAGTTCGTTTACTGCTCCGACGGGTGGAGGGCCATGCGGCCTGCCGACCGGTCTTGTTGAAGGCCAGACTGCGGTCGCCGTGGGCAAGACTGATAATGGACGATACAACCCTAACGCTGCGGGAAGCGTAGAGACTGGCGCAGTGTCCGATGTTCGTAACTCGATAAACAACAAGGCCAACTGGACCACCAGCATTGATCCGCTTGCTGGAGATGGCCGCACAACCGCCGGATTCACCGCCCTTTGCTACCTCACCGGCACCCACATCCAAACCCCCAACGGCGAACGCCGCATCGAAACCCTCGCCATCGGCGATGAGGTCACCACCATCGATGGCCGGCAGCGCATCCGCTGGATCGGCCGCCACAGCTACCCCCGCGCCGTCGCCGGCCCCTGGGTCAGCCCCATCCGCATCCGCAGCCATGCCTTCGGCCAAGCCATGCCGCATCGCGACCTGCTGGTCTCGCCCTGGCACGCCATCCTCTTCGGCGATGTCATGCTCCGCGCCGTCGATCTGGTGAATGGCAGCACCATCACCCAGGAATTCCCCGGCATGGTCGCCCATTACCTCAACCTCGAATTCGAAGCCCCCACAATCATCTACGCCGAAGGTGTTGCGGCCGAGAGCTACGCCAACCACGCCAACCGCCATATGTTCGACAATGCGGCCGAATACGCCGCCCTCTGCGGCGATGACGAACGTTTGATGGTCGATGCCATGGGCAACGGCATCCGCCGCTTCCCGATTGTGTTCTCCGGCGCACGGCACCAGGACGTCCTGAGGCGCATTAACAGCCAGCGGCGCACCGCCTGAGACGCCAAGGCGACAAGTTCTTTTCAGTGGCTCAAATTTGGGGGCTGGAGGTCCGAGGCGCAATCGAACAGCCGTAAAGGGGATTTGCAGTCCGCTGCGCTACCGCTACGCCACGCCGGATCAGCCTGTCCTCATTATCTTGCACAATGATTTTGATCTGCCAAACCCACCCCCAAGCGCTTTGTGAGCCTGGAATTTTCTCGCCAGCTGGGGGCCTATTGCATTCGCAAGGGTCACCGCAAAAACTCTAATCGTCTGTTTATCCGCCATCCTCATCCGTTTGATCGGATGACACCCCAAGCCCCAGACTGCATTTCACCAATTGAAGCACTGGATTCGCAGCAAAAATCTCCAGCACCGAGACCCATCCCGCCGGCCCGCCATCATGGCCGCACCCCCGGTGTCTCCACCGCCATCCCCGCCGCGCGCTGGGCAAGCCAGGCTTCAATGGCAATCATCTCCGCCGCGCCATAGGCGAAGGGCTCCGCGCGCACGCCGCTCATGCACCCCCGCAGCCGCCGTTGCAGTGAGCCCAAGCCCTGCCATTCCAGCCGATACAGCGGGTAGGCGGTGGGATGCGCCTGTGGAATCGTGCTGCCGGCCAGGCGCCGTCCGGCATTGTCGTCATGGCACTGCGCGCAGGAGAGATCGAGTTGCCCCCGCCGCTGGCGATACAGCGCCTCGCCCCAGGCGCGGGTGGCTTGCAGGCGGCCATCGGCGGAGGGCGCCAGCGGCATCGCGCGTGACTGCAGCCCAATGAAGGCCGCAAGCGCCAGCAGCCCCTCCGATTCCCGCGCCAGTGCCGGCGCATGCTGGCGCTGCTCGCGGCATTGCGCGATGCGCCCGGCGAGGTCGATGGCCGTGAAGCGGCCCTCATCCCAGGCCGGATAACGCGCCGCAATGCCGGCCATCGAGGCCTCCGCCGCGCCGTGGCAATTGGCACAGGAGAGGCCCTGGGCGCCGGCGGGGCGCGACCATATCGCCGCACCCTCATCCACCCAGAGCATGGCCGGGTTGGCGGCATCCTCGCGCTGCATGGCCTGGGTCTCCCGCGCCATGTCGTCAAAGCCCGAGCGGCGCTCCTGCGCCAATGCCGCGGTCAGGCATTGCAGCGCCAGCAGCAGCGCCAGCACATGCCTCATGTCACGATGATCTGTCTGACCTCGGATTGGTCAAAGCCGCCATCGCCCCGCCAGCGCAGCCGCAGCGTGCCACTGCCCTGCACGCGCATGCTGAAGGTGATGAAGGGATTGGCTGCCACCGCCGGTGAGAGTTCGAGGCCGAAAACCTCTTGCCCCTCAAAGCTGGCGGTAAAGCTGGTGATGATGTCGCGCGCCAGCACGCCCCCCGCGCCATCGGGCCGATAGCCGCTTTCCATGCCATGCTGGATCAGGGTGCGGATGGCGAAGGTCTCGCCCGCGCGGATTTGGCGCGGGATATTGATCAGCACACGCGCCATCTCAACCCTCCAGGCATGCGGCAAGGGTTACAATCACTTGCGCGCTGTCCGACCAGAAGCTGCCATCGGACAAAGCGGCCACCGCCACAATGGTCTGCGAGGTGGCAAGGCGGATATTGGTGGCCAGCATCGCCTGGCCGGAATGCGGCGAGAAACGCGCGCTCACCACATGCGGCTGGGGGTTGCGCTCATTGAAGATGGCAATGGCGCGCACATGCTCGGCCTGGGTCATGGGGCTGGGCATGATGACGGAGAGCGGCACGGTATTGCCGTTTTCCACCAGCGGCGAAATATCAAGCGTGACGCGCCCGTGCGTTACCGCAGCACCGCCGGTGAAGGCGCGCAGCGCTGCCGCCATCGCCTCAGCCGAGGCCCTTGCGGGTTGGGGCGGGGGCAGCAGCAGCAGAGCAGGGCTGGCCAGGATTAGGCGGCGTGGCGTCATGGGCTCTCCTCGCGCAGGGTGAGCAGGAAGGCAAGCACATCCTCAATCTCCTGCGCCTGCAGCAGCATGCGGCCCCGCAGCGCCGGGGCCACGCGGTGCAGCCCTTCGGCGCGGTGATAGGCGGGCATGATGCTCTCAGGGTTCACCCGGCGGGAATCGACCAGGCGCAGGCGCAGCTCAGACGCACTCATCCTCGCACCCACACCAGCCAGGCTGGGGGCGAGGTTGCCCTGAAAGCGCTCCTCGGGAAATGGCCCGGAATGGCAGAGCAGGCAAAGCCCGCGGCTGCGATCGGCGATGATGGCCCGGCCCCGCCCGGCATCACCTTCCATCGCCGTCAGCGGTTCGGCCAGCCCCTCGGCCAGGGCGGGCCCGGCCAGTGCAAGCAGCAGGGCCAGGGGCTTAAGCGAAGGCATCGGCGGTGATGGACGCGAACCAGTCCTCGGCATAGCGCGCCTCCGCCACCCGCACCGCCGCGGGCGCCTCAAGCGGTGAGGTGCCCCCCGCGCCGGGGATATCACTCCATAGCCCATTTGCCGCCCGGTACACGCTGGCGATGGAGATGCCCTCATCCGGTGCCAAAAGGCTGTCGCAGGTGTTCAGCAACCGCAGCGTGGGCAGTGCCGTGCCGCGCAGCGAAGGAATGGCCGGTGCCGCGCGGGTGGCGGAGTGGCAGCCCAGGCAGGTGCTGGCACCGGGCGGCGGCACCTCCGCCAGGGCCGCCACCGCCAGCAGCAGCGGCGGCAGGAAAAGCGCCTGCCTCAAGCCCGACGCAAATCCGCATCACGCAGCGGCAATTGCCGGATGCGCTTGCCGGTGGCTGCGAAGATGGCATTGAGCACCGCCGGTGCCGCGACGGCGATGGTGGGCTCGCCCACGCCCCCCCAGAAGCCGCCAGAGGCGTTGATGATGGTCTCCACCTTGGGCATCGTGTCCATCTTCATCATCGGGTAGCTGTCGAAATTCGTCTGCTCGATGCGGCCATCCTTGACCGTGCATTCGCCATAAAGCGCGGCGGTGAGGCCATAGACAAAGCTGCCCTCAACCTGGGCTGCGATCTGCTGCGGGTTGACCGCGAAGCCGCAATCCGTCGCTGCCACAATGCGATGGATTTTCAATTCGCCCGCATCGCTCACCGAGACCTCGGCGCAGGCCGCCACATAGCTGCCAAAGCCATGCGTCACGCAAAGCCCGCGATGCACCGCCTGGCCGCCAATGGGCGCGGCCGGGCTGCCCCAGCCCACCTTGGCCGCCACCGCATCGAGCACCGCCCGGTGCTTCGGGTAATTCGCCATCAGCGCCCGGCGATACTCCAGCGGGTCTTTCCCGGCGGCATGCGCCAGCTCATCCATGAAGCATTCCAGATAGAAGGCGTTCTGGTTGAGGTTCACACCGCGCCAGAAACCCGGCGGCACATGCGGGTTGCGCATGGCGTGGTCGATCAGCAAATTCGGGAAGCCATAGCCGATATCGGCCTCGCCCCCGGCATTGTTCAGCCCTTGGAAAACCACCGGGTCACGCCCGTCACGGATATTCTGCGGGAAGAGGCCGGCCAGGATGGACTGGCCGGAAATCCGCATATGCAGCCCGGTGATATTGCCCTGCGCATCCAACCCCGCCGTCAGCTTGGCCATGGTGACGGGGTGGTAGCGGCCCTGCACCATATCCTCCTCACGCGTCCAGAGCAGCTTCACCGGCGTGCCGGGCATTTGCTTGGCGATATCGACGACCTGACGGACCCAGTCATGCACCGCACCACGCCGGCCAAAGCCGCCGCCCAGATGCAGCTTATGCACCTCGCAGCGTGCCGGCGGCAGGCCGGCGGCCTCGGCTGTGGCGGCATGCGCGGCCTCGCCATTTTGGGTCGGGGTCCAAACTTCGCAGCGCTCGGCCGTCCAAATTGCGGTGGCGTTCATCACCTCCATGCAGGCATGGTTTTGGTGCGGATAGCCATAAATGGCCTCAACCTTGCGCGGTGCGGCGGCGATGGCGGCGGCAGCGTCGCCATTGCGGTTGCCCACCGCCGCCTGCGGCGCATCCAACCCCGCGCGCATCACCTCGGCAAAGGCGGCCGAGGAGGCATTGGCATGCTCGCCCAAATTCCAGGTGATATTGACCTTCTCGAGCGCGGTCTTCGCCCGCCACCAGGTATCGGCCACCACGGCCACGGCATTGTCGCCCACGCGCAGCACCCGCTTCACCCCGGGCATGCGCTCGGCCGCAGCACTATCCACCGCAGCCACCTTGCCGCCAAAGACCGGGCAGGCCTGGATGGCGGCATTGAGCATGCCCGGCAACTTGAGGTCCATGCCATAGATCAGGCTGCCATTGATTTTCGGCGCGGTGTCGAGCCGGGCGAGGGGGCGGCCGATCAGCTTCCAGGCCGAGGGGGCCTTCAGCGGCACATCGGCGGCGGCGGGCGGCGTGAGGCGGCCCGCGGCCAGCGCCACGCTGCCGAAACTCGCGCTGCGCCCGCTCGGGCCATGGGTGATGACGCTATTCGCCGCCGAGCATTCGCCCACTGGCACGCCCCAGCCTTGCGCCGCAGCCTGCACCAGCATGATGCGCGCCGTGGCGCCGCCCTTGCGGACCAACTCATTGCTCTCACGAATGCCGCGGCTGCCGCCGGTGGACATATTGCCCCAGACCCGGCCGCGGGCGAGGTTCTGGCCGGGCGTTGGGTATTCGGTGGTCACTTTGGACCAGTCGCATTCCAACTCCTCAGCCACCATCTGCGCCAGGCCGGTGAGGGTGCCCTGGCCCATCTCGGAGCGTGCGATGCGGATGATGACGGTGTCATCAGGCTTGACGACGACCCAGGCATTGACCTCGGGCGTGGCGGCGCTTTGGGCGGCAGCCTCGCCAGGGGCGGGGATGCGGAAGCCAAAGGTGAAGGCGCCCATCGCGGCAGTGGCCAGGGCGGCGCGGCGGGTGATGGCGTTCATGGTCTCTCTCCCTCTCAACCGGCCGTGCCGGTGCCGGCGGCGCGCTGAATGCCGGCGATGACCCGGTTATAGGTGCCGCAACGGCAGATATTGTTCACTTCCTCGCGGATCTGCTCCTCAGTCGGGCGCGGGGTGGTGGCCAGCAGGGCGGCGGCGGCCATGATCATGCCGGATTGGCAAAAGCCGCATTGCGGCACATCCAGCGCCAGCCAGGCCTGCTGGATGGGGTGGCTGCTATTGGGCGAGAGCCCCTCGATGGTGACGATCTTCTGGCCCTCATTAAAGGCCGAAACCGGCTGCGAGCAGGAGCGCACGGCAACGCCATCCACATGCACCGTGCAGGCGCCGCATTGGGCGATGCCGCAGCCATATTTGGTGCCGGTGAGGTCCAGATGCTCGCGCAGCGCCCAAAGCAGGGGGGTATCATCCTCCACTGCGAATTCAACCACGCGGCCATTGACGTTGAGTTTCGCCATCACGTCTCTCCTGCTTTGAAATCCGAGGGTTAGAGCGCCCCGGCGCCGGCCACGCGACCGATTATCTCCTCGCGTCTAACAGCAGCGATGAGCAAGATGCAATGACTTCATGCGGTGAGAGGGCCGGGCGGATTGCGGAGGTCAAGCGTGATACCGGGCGAAAACCTGCCGCGACAGCGGAGATGGCCGCCCTGCTGAAATCCCTGGAGCGTGGTATTCGCGACCAGCGCATAGCAGCCCCTATGGAGGCCGCCGTGCCGAGAATTGTGCTGCATGTGCTGCCGAACAGGCTCTACGGATGACTTTCGAAAAGGTGCGGCCCGCCAAGTCTCAATACACTGGCTGTCGCTGAAGCTTCACGCGATTGCAGCTTTGGTGACACGCCGCTGGCCTAACTCGCCGCCTGTCAGGAACGGGTGATTCGACACATGCCAGGGGTTGCGTTGCGCGGCATCCAAAAAAGTTTTGGCGCAACCGCGGTTCTGCGCGACGTCACGCTTGTAGCGGAGGAGGGCGAGTTTCTCGCCATTCTGGGCCCCTCAGGCTGCGGCAAATCTACCCTGCTGCGCATTCTTGCCGGGTTGGAGACCGCCGATGCCGGTGAGGTGCTGATCGGCGATAGGCGGGTCGATTCTCTGCCGCCCAAGGCCCGCGACCTGGCGATGGTGTTCCAAAGCTATGCGCTCTACCCCTACATGACCGTTGGGCAGAATGTGGCGCTGCCGCTGGAAATGCGCCGGCTTTCGGCCTGGCAGCGCGTGCCCGTGCTGGGGCGGATGATCTCGGGTGCTGCGCGCCGGGCGATTGCTGCGGATGTGGCTGCGGTGGCCGCACCTTTGGGGCTGACGCCGTTATTGGCGCGCAAGCCGGCGCAGCTCTCCGGCGGGCAGCGCCAGCGTGTGGCGCTGGCCCGAGCCATGGTGCGCAACCCGGCTGCTTTTCTAATGGATGAGCCGCTGTCGAACCTCGATGCCCGGCTGCGGGGCGAGGCGCGGGCCGAAATCGTCGCCCTCACGCGCCGCCTGGGCGTCACCGCGCTCTACGTTACCCATGACCAGGGTGAGGCGATGGCGATGGCTGACCGGGTGGCGGTGATGCAGGGCGGGCGGGTGCTGCAGCATGCGGCGCCGCAAGAGCTTTATGACGAGCCGGCCAGCCTCGAAGTGGCCCGCTTTGTCGGCTCGCCGCCGATGAATGCCCTGGCGGGGCATATCGGCGAGGATGGTGCCGTGGTGGTCTCGGGTGCGCGGCTGCCCTGGCACAGCACGGCGCGTGGCGCGGTGATGCTGGGGGTGCGGCCGGAGGGCTGGGTGCCGGCGGCGGATGGTATTCCGGTTGTGCTGGAGCGCATCGAGCATCTGGGTGCTGAAACGCTTTGCCACATGGCCGGTGGTGCGGTGCTGCGGCTTTCGCCCGAGGCCTCGCGCGGGTTGGCGGTGGGGCAGGGGCTGCGCCTTGCGGTAAACCGGGCGGTGCTGTTTGGCCCAGATGGTGCGCGGCTGCCCTTGGCGGCGGCGCGGCGGGAGCCGGCCTTTGGCTAATCCGCACCGCGCCGAGGCCATTGCCGGCACGCTGCTGGCGCTGCCTGCCTTTATCCTGATGTGGCTGATGCTGCTGGGGCCGGCGGTGGCGGTGGGTCTGCTCTCGCTCACCGATTGGAATTTTGGCGAGCCGCGGATCGGCTTTGCGGGCTTGGAAAATTACCAGGAATTATGGGATGACCGGGTCTTCTGGATCAGCCTGCGCAACACGGTGATCTATGTCGGCGTCTCGGTGCCGGCCACGGTGTTGCTGGGGCTGCTGGCGGCGATTGCCATTGAGGGTGTGGGGCGGGGGCGAGGGTTTTATCGCGCTGCGTATTTTCTGCCGGTGGCCTCCACCCTGCTGGCGATGGCGCTGGTGTGGGAGTTTATGTTTCACCCCTCGGTGGGGTTCGTGAACCAGGTGTTTCGCGGCCTCGGCCTGCCCACGGCGGATTGGTTGCAGAACCCTGACACGGCGCTCTTCGCCCTGGCCGCCATTGGCGTGTGGCAGAATTTGGGGCTCGCCATGGTGCTCTTCATGGCCGGGTTGAAGGCGATTCCGCCTGACCTTTACGAGGCCCTGGCGATGGATGGCGCGGATGGCGCCTGGGAGCGGTTTCGCCGCGTCACCTGGCCCATGCTTGGGCCGGCCTTGGTGTTTGTGGTGGCGATCACCGCCATTCGCAGCTTTCAGGTCTTCGATACGGTGCAGGTGCTGACCGAGGGCGGGCCTTCGAAATCAACCGAGGTGCTGCTCTTCACCATGGTGCAGCAGGGCTTCACCTTCCTGCGCTCGGCCTATGGCGCGGCCATCACCATGGTGTTTTTGGTGCTGACCCTGGCGATCACCCTGGCGCAGACCACGATTTTGGATCGGCGGGCGCATTATGGTTAAGCGCGTTCTGACCCATCTGGCGCTGCTGACCGGTGCTGCGGTGATGCTGGCGCCGTTCATCCTCATGCTGTCGATTTCGCTCAAGCCGCCGGGTGAGGTGTTTTCGCCGCATTTTGCTCTGTTGCCTACGCAATGGTATGCGGTGGAGAACTACACCGCCGCCTTCACCAAGGTGCCGCTGCTGCGCTTCCTGCTGAACGGGCTTTTCGTCACGCTGTGCATCTTCGCAGCCCAGGCGCTGACTGCGCTGCCCATGGCCTATGCGCTGGCAAAGCTGCGCTGGCGTGGGCGGGAGGCGGCATTCAGCATGGTGGTGCTGGCGCTGCTCATTCCGCCCCAGGTGCCGGCCATCCCGCTCTATATCGGGCTGTGGCAATTGGGACTTTTGAACACCTATGCCGCGATCATTCTGCCCTCGACCATCTCTGTCTTCGGCATATTCCTGATGCGGCAGTTCTTCCGCACCGTGCCCGATGACCTGATTGCCGCGGCGCGGATGGATGGGCTTTCGGAATGGGCCATTGTCTGGCGGATCATGCTGCCCACGGCGGCGCCGGCCATCGCGGCCTTTGCCTGCCTCTCCTTTATCTGGAACTGGAATGAGTTCTTCTGGCCGCTGATTGCGGTGCAGGAGGAGCATTTGATGACGCCCCCACTCGGCATCGCGTTCTTCTCCAATGCCGAGGCTGGCACATCCTTCGGCCCGCTGATGGCGGCGGCCACGGTGGTGACCGCACCGCTCGCACTCGCCTTCCTGCTCGCCCAGCGCGCCTTCATCGAGGGCGTGACGATGACCGGGGTTAAATAATGACGCGCATCGGCCTGCTCTCTGACGTTCATCTCTCCCGCGCCCGGCCGTGGTTTCATGCCAATTGGGAATTGCTGCTGGCCGAACTGGCCCGGGCACCGGCGCCGGATATGTTCATCATCACCGGTGATTGCGCGCTCGATGCCCCGGTGCGCGAGGATGATCTGGCCTTTGCGCGCGAACAATTCGACCGCCTGCCCGCCCCCTGGCATGCCTTGCCTGGCAATCACGATATTGGCGCCTGCCACCCTGAGGGTGCTGGCGAGGCTTTGGTGAGTGAGGCGCTGCTGGCGGCCTGGACGCGGCATTTCGGCGCCGATTTCTGGGTGCTGGATGTGCCGGGCTGGCGGCTGATTGCGCTCAATAGCCTCATCCCCGGCAGCAATTTGCCGGCCGAGCACGCCCAGGCCGCCTTCCTTGAAGACGCCATCTCCACAGCGGGCGCGCAGCAGGTGGCTGTGCTCACCCATAAGCCATTATGCCTGCATGACGTGACGGAGACGGCCAATTCCGCCGCCTGCTGGCGGCCGCAGACGCGCGAATTGCTCCACCGCCATGTCCGCGAGGGAAGGGTGGCGCTGATCATCAGCGGGCATCTGCATGAATCGCGCGACAGGATCATCGCGGGCGCGCGGCATCTCTGGCTGCCCGGGCTCGCCTTCGTCATCGATATGCCCAGCGAATGGCGCATGGTGATGGGCGGCCGCAAGCGGGTGGGCCATGCCACGCTGGAGCTTGGCGCCGGGCCTTCCATCACCTGGCATGAGCCGCCATCGCTGCTGAACATCGATATCGACGGCTGGATGCGCGCCGGCGGTATCGGACTCTACGGGCCTCTTGCTGGCGAGGGCCTACCCTATCCCCATCCCCCAACATCCGGAGAATGACCATGACCATTCAACGTCGCGCGCTTCTGGCCGCAACGCTTGCCATGCCGGCGCTGGCGCAGACTTCACCCGTCGAAATCTCTTTCCAGTATTCCATCCCGGAACTGTTCCGCGGGCTGATGGAAGAGATGACGGCCGCCTTCATGCGGGCCAACCCTAATGTGCGTGTGACCATCCGCGCCCCTGAGCAGGGCTACGAGGAAATCCTCCAGCGCCACCTGCGCGATGCCGTGACCCGGCAACTGCCCGATGTCGCATTCCATGGCCTGAACCGCCAGCGCACCCTGGTCGAGCGCGAAATCCCCGTCGACCTCAAACCCTTCATGGCCGCCGATACCCGCATTGCCGCGCAGGGCTATTCCGAGAGCCTGCTATCGCTGGGCCAGGTGGGTGCGGCGCAGACGGGCATCGGCTTCGCCCTCTCCACCCCCATCCTCTATTATAATGTCGAGCAGCTTCGCCGCGCCGGCGGCAACCCCGAAGCCCTGCCAACGACCTGGGCCGAGGTCGCGGCCCTGGCGCGGGCCATCCACGGCACCGCAGAGAACCTCAACGGCATGTTTTACGACTGGACGATCACCGGGAACTGGGCTTGGCAGGCGCTGGTCTTCAGCCATGGCGGCACCATGCTCTCGGCGGATGAGCGCCAGGTGGCGATGGGCAATGAGCATGGCCAGCGCGCCATCGCCGCCCTGCGCATGCTGGTCGATGAAGGCCGCATGCCCGATATGCGCGCCACCGCCGCCATCGCCGATTTCTTCGCCGGGCGCCTGGGCATCTCCATGCAGTCCACCGCACAACTCGGGCGCTACAACCGTGAGATCGGCGGGCGTTTCCCGCTGGTCTGCGGCCGCTACCCGCTCTCCTCGCCCAATGCCCGCCTGCCTGCGGGCGGCAATGTCGCCATGATGTTCACCCGTGATGCCGCCAAGCAGGCCGCAGCCTGGGAATTCATCAAATTCGCCACCGGCCCGGTGGGTGCCACCATGATGGTCAATGCCACCGGCTATATGCCCGCCAGCACCATTCCCGCTCAGCGCGAGGAAATGCTGGGGCGGTTCTATCGCGAGAACCCCAACCACATGGTCACCTTCCGCCAGCAGGATGTGATCACCGGCTGGTACGCCTTCCCGGGGCAGAACGCGCTGCGCATCACCGACAACATCAATGACCATCTGCAGTCGGTCGTCGCCAAGCGCGCCGAGCCTGCGGCCGCGCTGACCCGCATGGCCGCCGATGTGCAAGCCCTGTTGCCGCGCCGCTGATGTTCGACTTCATTCACATTACTGACCTGCATATCCTGCCCCCGGGCGAGACCAATTATGGTCTCGACCCGGCACTGCGCCTGCGCCATGCGGTGGAGAGCATCGCCGCGCGGCATGGCCCGGGGAGTGCGGCACCGGCGGAATTCGTCATCATCACTGGCGACCTGACCCATCATGGCCAGCCGGCGGCCTATGCCACGCTGCGCGAGATTTTGGAGGGGCTGCCCATGCCCTTCCACCTCATGCTGGGCAATCATGATGAGCGGGCGCATTTCCGCGCTGCCTTCCCCGAGGCCCCTGTTGATGATGCGGGCTTCATCCAGCAGGTGATCGAGACCGAGATGGGCCGCTTCATCCTGCTCGACACCAAGACCGAGGGCACCCATGCCGGGCTGCTCTGCGAGGCGCGGCTGGCTTGGCTGACGGCGCGGCTGGAGGAGAGTGAGGCGCCGGTCTTCCTCTTTCTGCATCACCCGCCCATGCCGCTTGGCATCACCCGGATGGATCGCATCCCGCTGCTGAATTCTGCTGCGCTGGCTGATGCGCTGGCACCGCATCGGGCGAAAATCCGCCATATGTTCCATGGCCATTTGCATCGCCCGCTGGGCGGCTCCTGGCTGGGCATTCCCTTCACCTCGCTGCGCGGCACCTCGCATCAGGTGGCGCTGGACCTCTCCGAGCGGGACAGCACGCCGGGCAGCCATGAACCGCCGGCCTATGCGCTGGTGCGGGTGAGCGAGGATAGCGTCGTGGTGCATGCTCATGACTTTCTTGATCAGACGGGAAATTTCGACCTGTGACCAATAAGACCGCACTGCTGGTGATCATGGATGGGCTACGGCGTGATGCCGTTTCGCCCGAACGCACGCCAAACCTCTGGCGGCTTTGGAGCCGTGGTACGGCGTTTGGGCAATATCGTTCGATGTTTCCATCCGCCACGCGCGTGGTCTCCTCCTCCACCGCCACGGGTTGCGTGCCGGCCACGCATGGGCTGGCGGGCAATTCCATGGCCTTGCTCGATACGGATGGCCAGTTGCATCCGCATGATGCCGGTGCGGCGGGGTTTTTGCCCGCCCGGCGCGCCATGCATGGCAGCGCGCTGGATGCGCCGACCATGGCCGACCGTCTGGCGGTGCATGGTGGCGTGGTGATTTGCTCCAATGTTTCGCCGGGGGCGGCGCTGGCGCATGACCCCAATCAGGCGGGCCATTTGTTCAACCGGGTGGTGAGCCATGAGCCGGGGCGGCCGCTGGCACCGCTGAGCGAGATCACGCTGAGCGTGGCGGGTGACAAGATGATCACCGAGCGGTTTCTGGAGGAGATCACCAGCCGCCGTCCCGCGCTGGGCGTGCTCTGGTTGGGCGAGCCCGATGCCACCCAGCACGCCCATACCCCAGGTTCAGGCCCCTGCTGGGAGGCGATTGCCGCCGCCGATGCGAGGCTGGGCGAGGTGATGGAGATGACTGATCGGCGGCGGGCGCTGGGCGAGGAAATTCTGCTCATGGCCGGCTCTGACCATGGCCATGAGACAGTGGAGGGGGTGATCGATGTCGATGCCGAACTCGCCGAGGCAGGGCTGCAGCCGGGTGCTGAACATGGGCTGGTGACGCTGTCGAATGGCTCCTCGGTGATGGTGCATCTCGCCCCCTGCCGCGACCCGGAACCGGTGATGGCATTCTTCCAGGCCGCCGCCTGGGCGGATGCGGTGCTGCATGGCGAGGCGCTGCGGCGCCTGGGGCAAAGGCCTGGCGCCGATGGGTTGCTTTGTATTGTTGCGATGCGCCGGCGTGATGCACTCAATGCGCATGGCCTGCCCGGGCTGGTTCTGGTGGCCAAGCCTGCTACCGGCAAGCCAGACCGTATGGGTTGCGGCCAGCATGGCGGCCTGGGTGCGGCCGAACAGGCGCCGGTGATGGTGGCGGATGGCCCGGGCTTTGCCCGTGGTGTGAGCATGGCCGATGCCTCGCCGATCGATATTGCGCCCTCGATCCTGCGCTTTCTGGACCGGGGGATGGAGGGGCCGGCGATGGATGGGCGCGCCTTGCAGGGCAGTGCGGTGATGGAGCACGTGGTTTGATCCCGCGCCGCATCCTGCCCTTCCTGGCAGCTCCGCCCGCCATGGCGCAGGCAGGCCCGCGCCGAGGCATCTTGCGCTATGCCACGCTGGGGCTCGACACGGCCGACCCCCATCGTCACACCGGCTCCATCGCCGTGCAGCAGGCCTATGTTGAGGCGCTGACCTCCATTGGCCCCGATGGTGGTGTAGAGCCTTTCCTGGCTGAGCGGTTTTCGCTCTCAGGGGATGGGCTGATCGCCACTTTCCATCTCCGGCCCGGCGTGATGTTCCATGATGGCAGTGTGATGGATGCCGCCGCAGTCAGGGCCAATATCGAACGCGTGCGCGACCGTATTCGTGGCGGTTGGCTGGCCGGTGCCATGCGCCTGATCACCGCGATCGAGACGCCGGATGCCGGCACTGTCACCTTGCGGCTCTCGCAGCCCTATGCACCGCTGCTGACCTCGTTGTCGGAGCTTTGGATCGTCTCGCCGCGCTCGCCCGGCTGGGATGGCACCATCACCCGCCCTGCCGGCACCGGACCCTTCCTATTCGGCCAGTGGCAGCCCAATCTGCGGCTGCAGGCACCAGCCAATCCGCATTATTGGCGGCCGGGCCAGCCGCAACTCGAGGCAGTGCACCTCGATCTGCGCGGCGATGTCGATAAAGGGATCGCCCTGCGTGCGGGCGATTTGCATGTCGCTGATGTGGCGCAGGATGTGGCAACTCAGCTGCGCGCCGATCCACGCTTCGTGGTCCAGGGGCTGCGCGATACCACCTGGTACTTCCTGGCGTTCAATAATCGCCGGCCGCGCCCGCCTTTCGACAACCCGCTGGTGCGCCGGGCGCTCGGCCATGCCTTGGACAAGCCCGGTTTCATGCGCTTCGTGGCGGGCGATGCGGGGGTGGTGACCAATCAGATGGTGGCACCTGGCAATCTTTACTTTGACCAGGCGTTGCACGAGGCCGACCCGTATCGTACGCCCGATCTCGACCAGGCCCGCGCCCTGCTGCGCGAGGCCGGTGTTGATCCTGGCCGCACCGCCATTGAAATGGTGTCCTGGCAGGAACCCTATGCCCAGGCGGCGGTGCAGATGGTCCGGCGTTTGGGCTTTCGGGTCACCCATACGCCGCTTGACGATATCGGCGCCCAACGGCGGCTTGGTCAATATGACTGGGACATCTGCTGCATGGCCTCAGGCCCGCGCGCCGATGTGTTTCTGCGCTGGGTGCGACTGATGTCGGATGGCCCCAACCCGGTGCTGTGGGGTGGCATTCAGGACCCCGAACTGGATGGTATGATCCGCGCTGCGGCGGCCGAGCCGGCACTGGAGCCGCGCCGAGCAAAATACGCCCAGGCCTGGGCAAGGGTGGCGGAAAAGCATTATTTCCTTGTGCTCGGCCATGCCGCCAACCAGATCGCCTGGCGGCGTGAGGTGCGAGGCTTCACGACCGGCTTCACCTGGAGCCCGCACCGGGCGGATGGTGGGATTGCGGCGACATCACTGGGATGATGCGCGGCCTGGCGCTGGCGATGCTGGCACTGGCCTTATTCGGCCCTTATGTCGCGCCATTTGACCCGCTGGACCAGAATCTGCTCGCCCTGAACCAGCCGCCCGGCCCTGAACATCTGCTGGGCACGGATCATTTGGGACGTGATATCTTATCGCGCCTGCTGGCCGGGGCAGGCACCACCTTGGCGGTGGCGGCGATGGCGAGCATCTTGGCGTTTGTCGTGGGGGCCGGAGCAGGGTTGCTGCTGGCAGGATTAGGGCGTGGTGCGGAGGCGCTGGGTTTCGCCCTGATCAACACGCTGCGCGGCCTGCCGCCGCTGCTGCTGGCATTGATAGCGTTAGCGGCCATGGGGCCTGGCCTATCGCCGCTGGTGCTGGCGTTGGCCTTGTCCTTCGCGCCGCTTTTCGCCCATGTCGCCCGCACCGCGCGGCGGCGCGAGCAGGCGGAGGAGTATGTCGCCGCCGCGATTGTCTCCGGCGCCGGGCCTTGGCGGATTGTGTTGCGCCATATCATGCCCAATCTGGCCGGGCCGCTGGTGACGCTGGCCGCTATTATCGTGCCGCGCTGCGTGGTGACGGAGAGTGTACTATCCTTCCTCGGCCTTGGTGCCGCGCCGGATGCGCCCACCTGGGGCCGCATGGCCGCTGATGCGGCCCGGCTGGCCGAGGCGGCGCCGCATGCGCTGCTCGTTCCGGTGGCCGCCATTGCGCTGGCCACGGGGGCCTGTGCTGCCCTGGGTGGTGCGGCGCGCCGGCGCGTGGACCCCAGGCGGGCAGGATGAGACGCGCGCTTACCATTCTGGCAGCCGCCCTGGCGCAGGGGCTCGCGATCACCTTTGGGCTATTTCTGATCTTTGGCGCCATCCCAGGTGATGTGGTGGATGTCTGGGCTTCGGCTGGCGATCTGGATGCTGCCCAGCAGGCGGCATTGCGGGCTGAACTCGGGCTGGATCAGCCGTCATGGCGGCGCTTTTTGGCCTGGGTGGGGGCGGCTCTGGCGGGTGATCTGGGCACGTCACAGCGCTTTGGCCAGCCGGTTGGGCCCATGCTTTGGGATGCCGCTCAGGCCAGTCTGCAACTCGGTGCGCTATCAGGCGGGATGGGGATGCTCTTGGCGTTTGGGCTCTGCCTGGCCCAAGCGGCGGGTTCGCGCACGGCGCGCCTGGCGGTGGAGGCTATCAACCTGTGGTCGATCGCCCTTCCCACCTTTTGCGTGGGCGTGGCGGCGCTGCTCATGTTTTCCGTGTGGTTGGGCTGGCTGCCCGCGATTGGCGGGCTACTGGCGCCGGTGATCATTCTGGGCATCGACAATGCCGGACAACTCGCCAAACCTCTCTCCGAGGAGGTAGCGGAGGTTGCTGCGCTGCCGCATGTGATGGCGGCGCGCGCGCGCGGCCTGTCGCCGCTATGGTTGGCGCGCTGGCATATTCTGCCATTGGCAGCCCCGGTCGCGGTGTCGCTCAGTGGTGTGATGCTGGCGGGGCTCTTGGGGGGCACGCTGACCATGGAGTTGCTGTTTGGCCTGCCAGGCCTGGGCGCGCTGGTGCTCAATGGCATTCAGGGGCGCGACCAACCGGTGGTGCTGGCAGGGTTGGTGGTTGCCGCGCTGGCCATCGTCCTGGTCAATGCCCTGACGTCATTGGCGCTGGCCGCACTCGACCCCCGGCAGAGGTGGCGGGAGTGACGTCAGATCGTCATCCTCTTCGCCACCAAAGCCGGATGAGGCGCTGAGCGGTGACATGGCGGCGGGCCGCTCCAGCCCCTCGCCATACAAGCTTCATACCCCTGTCACGTGGTTGCAATTCAGTGTGGTTAACCGCCCCAGATGCCACTCTGAGGGAACTGCCTGTTGTTCACGCTCGCCCAGATCTCAGATCCGCACCTCGGCGCTCATACCTCCCTGTTCCGGAGGAATTTCGATGCGGTGCTGGAGCATCTTATCGTCGAGCCGCCCGACATGATCATCGCCACCGGGGATGTCTCACTCGATGGCGCTGACAGCGAGGCGGATATGGCCTTTGCCGCCCAATCCCTCGCGCGGCTGCCGCGCCCCGCACATGCCCTGCCGGGCAATCATGATGTCGGCGATCATCCCGAACGCGCCCCGCGGCAGCCCTGCAACGCAGAACGCCTCGCCAGGTTCCGTCGCCATTTCGGCGCGGATCGGTGGGTGATCGACCATGGCGGTTGGCGGCTGCTGGGTCTGAACACCCAGATTTGCGGCACCGATCCGGCCGAAGAGGCCGCGCAGGCGGGTTTGATTGACGATGCGCTCGCCGGGCTGGGCGAGCGCCGGCTGGCCGTCTTCCTCCACAAGCCGATCTTCACCACGACCCCTGAGGATAGCCTGTTCGATTACTGGTCGGTCCCCCCCTTCGCCCGGGGCCCCTTCCTGCCACTGCTGCAGCACCCGGCTCTGCGGTTGGTGGCCTGCGGTCACCTGCATCTTTTTGCCGAGGCCAGCCATGCCAATGCAAGGATGGTCTGGGCACCCTCAATAGGCTTCATCGTGGCCGAGTCTGAGCAGCCGGGCCTCGCGGGCAGCCGCCCCTGCGGGTATCTGCTGCACCGCTTCCATGCGGATCATGTGGAAACCGAGTTGGTGACGCCACCTGGCATGGAGCGGCCCTTCATCCATGAGGTCCGCGCCGAGGCCTATCCGAATTCCTCGCTGCTCAACTCCGCCACCCATGTCGGGTGAGGCCGGCCGGGCAATCCTCATCGAGGGGATTGAGAAGGCATTCGGCAAGACCCGTATCCTGAAGGGCGTCTGCCTCAATTTGCGTGAGGGAGAGTTTCTCTCACTGGTGGGGCCCTCTGGCTGCGGCAAGACCACCTTGCTGCGCATCATCGCCGGCCTGGAGAGCGCCGATGCGGGCAGCGTGCGTATCGGTGGAAAGGATGTGACTCGGCTGCGCGCCGCCGATCGTGACATCGCCATGGTGTTCCAGAACTACGCGCTCTACCCCCATCTCAGCGTCGCGCAGAACCTTGCGGTGCCGCTGGTAATGCGCCGTCTTTCAAGCCTGGAGCGGGTGCCGCTGCTGCGCCACCTGGCGCCCGGCCATGCCCAGCGCCGCAGCGCAATCAACGCTCAAGTGCAACAAGCGGCGGAAATGCTGCGTCTGGGTCACCTCTTGCACCGCCGCCCCGCCGAACTTTCGGGCGGCCAGCGCCAGCGCGTGGCACTGGGCCGCGCCCTGGTCCGCCAGCCAAGTGCCTTTCTGATGGATGAGCCGCTTTCCAACCTCGATGCTGAACTTCGCGCCGGCACAAGGCGGGAGATTGTCGAGTTGCATCGCCGCGCCGGCGTCACGACCATCTATGTCACGCATGATCAGGTCGAAGCGATGACCATGTCAGATCGCGTGGCCGTGATGATGGAGGGGGAGCTGCTGCAACTCGGCACCCCGCGCGAGGTTTATGAGAACCCTGCTGATCTGCGCGTGGCCGGCTTCCTGGGCAGCCCGCGCATCAACACCCTGCCGGTGTGCTCTGCGCCCGACGGTATCCGCCTGGGCGCGCTGCACCTGCCGCTGCAGGCCGAAGTGGCGCCCGGCGCCGAGTTGACACTGGGCCTGCGCCCCGAAGCCCTGCATCTCGCAGCCGAGGGGCTCGCCGTCCAAATCGAGCATCTGGAGTTTCTGGGGGCCGAGGTTTTGCTGCATGCGCGGCTGGCGGCGCCTGATGCGCGGCTGACTGCAAGGCTGCCGATCGCGGTGGCAGCGCAGCTTCAGCGCGGCGATGCGGTTCACCTGCGTGCCGATTGGTCGGCTGCGCTGCTATTCGGCGCCGATGGCGCGCGGATCGCCTCGTCCGCCTCGGAATTGCGCATCAATGCGTGATACCGCAGCTCTGGCCGGCCCCGCGCCAGCCACCTGGGCCTCACGCGCCATTGGCGAGGCTGCGGCGGCTTGGGTGCTTTGTGCGCCCGCCGGCCTGGCGCTGTTTGCCCTGCTGCTGGGCCCCACCGCCGCGCTGCTTGTCCTTTCCTTCAGCGACTGGGAATTGGGCGCGCCGGAACTCGCCTGGATCGGCCTGGGCAATTATGTCGAACTCACCACCGACCCGGTGTTCCGCATCGCGCTGCGCAACACGCTGATCTATGTGGGCGTGGTGATGCCGGCCTCGATAGGGCTGGGCCTTGGCGTGGCATTGCTGGTCGAGGGCGGCAGCCGGCTGCGGGCCACATTTCGCGCAATCTACTTCCTGCCCGTCGTCTCCTTGCTCGTTGCCATGGCGACGGCCTGGCAATATCTGCTGCACCCGACCATCGGCCCGGTGAACCGCGTGCTGGCCTTGTTGGGTATCAGCCCGATCAATTGGCTTGGCTCGTCGGATTGGGTGATGGTCTCGCTTTGCATGATCGGCGTGTGGGAGAATCTCGGCTTCGTCGTGGTGCTCTTCATGGCTGGGCTTACCGCGATCCCGCGTGAGCTTTACGCGGCGGCGGAGCTCGATGGCGCGCGCTCAGCGATGGATCGCTTCCGCCTGGTCACCTGGCCGCTGCTTGGCCCCACCACGCTCTTTGTCGTCACCATCACGGCCATACGCTGCCTGCGGGTCTTTGACACGGTGCAGGCGCTGACGCGTGGCGGGCCGAACAACGCCTCACAGGTGCTGCTGTATGCGATGTATCAGGAAGGCTTCAGCTATTTCCGCATCGGCTATTCTGCGGCGATCACCGTCGTCTTCCTGGCCATCGTGCTGCTGCTGATGCTGGTGCAAACGCGCATTCTCGACCGTCGGGTGCATTACTCATGAGGCCGGGCGAAGAGCGCTCCCTGCTGCATGACTTGCCGCGTCTTGCGCTGCTGGGCCTTGGTGCCTGCTTCATCCTGCTACCCTATGTGTGGATGTTTGCGGCATCGCTGAAGCCGGGCAGCGAGATTTTCCGCGATTCACTGACGCTTTGGCCAGAGCGGTTCTATGCCATCGAGAATTACGGCAAAGCCCTCTCCGAAGTGCCGATGCTGCGCTTTCTGTTCAACGGCGCGCTGGTCTGCGCGCTGATCCTGGTCTTTCAGATGCTCTTTGCGGTGCCGGCCGCCTATGCGCTGGCCAAGCTGCGCTGGCGGGGCAGGGAGTTCCTGTTCGGCCTCATCATGCTGGGCCTGCTGATCCCCTATCACGTGCCGGCGCTGCCGCTTTACGTCGTGTTTGCGCGGGCGGGTTTGCTCGACAGCTTCGCCGCCCTGGTGCTGCCTTTTACCATTTCGGTCTTTGGCATCTTCCTGTTCCGCCAGGCCTTCAAATCCTTGCCTGACGAACTGATCCACGCGGCGCGAATGGATGGCATGAGTGAGCTGTCGATTGTCTGGCGGGTTATCATGCCCAATGCCTGGCCAGCCGCCACGGCCTTTGCCACCTTCTCGATCGTCGCCCATTGGAATGACCTGTTCTGGCCGCTGATCGTCGTGCAGTCGCATGCGATGGCCACGCCGGCCCTGGGCGTTCTCTTCTTTCGCGCCGAGGAGGCCGGCAATGATGTCGGCGCCCTCATGGCGGCGGCAGTGATGGTCACCGCGCCGATGATCATCCTGTTTTTGCTCGCCCAGCGCCGCTTCATCCAGGGCATCGCGACCGCGGGCCTCAAGGGTTGACCCCCATTTACAAGGAGAATGACATGACCAAGCTTTCCCGCCGCATGGCCATTGGCGCCACGCTCTCTGCCTCGCTGGCGACGCCGCGCCTGCTGCGTGCGCAGAGTGCCGAAGTCGTGGTCCATTACCCGATGCCGGCCTTCTTCAAGGATGTGATGGAGAAGATCGCCGAGGAGTTCGCCCGGGCCCATCCGGGCCTCACCGTGCGCTATCTTGCCCCGGCGCCGAATTACGAGGATGCCGTGCAGCAGGTGCTGCGCCAGGGCGTCGCCGGCGGCCTGCCCGATGTCAGCTTCCAGGGCCTCAACCGCCTGCGCATGCTCACTGAGCGCCGCCTGCCGGTCGATCTGCGCCCCTTCCTGAGCCGCGATGGCGACCCCGCCCCGCGCGGCTGGACGCCCAACCTGCTGGGTCTGGGCCAGGTGCGCGATGTGCAGGCCGGCATGGCCTTCGCCTCCTCCAACCCCATCGTCTATTACAACGCGAATTTGGTCCGCCGTGCCGGTGGCAATCCAGACCAACTGCCGACCGACTGGAATGCGCTGATCGCCCTCGCTGGCCGCGTCCACGCCCTGGGTGATGGCAATAGCAGCATGCATTTCCGCTGGGGCGGCGATGATTGGATGTTCTCGGCGCTGCTCTATGGCCATGGCGGCCGGATGTTGAGGGAGGATGAGCGCGACGTCGCCTTCAACGGCGCCGAGGGCCTCGCCTCCCTCACGCTGATCGACCGCATGGTAAAGGAGGGCAAAATGCCAGCCTTTACCGTCGATGCCGCCTTGCAGGCCTTCTATGCCGGCAAGATGGGCATCTTCAGTGGCACCACCGCCTATATCGGCTCCATGCAGCGCAGCATCGGCCAGGGCGTGGATCTGCGCACCGCACGCATGCCGGTGATCAACGCTGAGAAGGGCCGCCTGCCGACGGGCGGCAACGCGGGGGTGATGCTGACCCGCGATGCGGCGCGGCAGGATGCCGCCTGGAAGTTCATCACCTTCGCAACCGGCCCGCGTGGACAAGAGCTGATGACGCGCGGCACCGGCTATGTGCCCTGCAACACCATCGCCGCGGCAGATGACCGTTACCTTGGCGGCTTCTATCGCGAAAATCCGCTGTTCCGCCCGGCCATGGAACAGATGCCGATCGCCCAGGCCTGGTACGCCTTCCCCGGCACCAATGGCGTGCGCATCACCGAGGAATTCGTGAACAACATCGCCCGTATCGTCGAGGGCAATGCCACGCCGGAGGTGGCGCTGGCCGACATGGCCACGGGCGTTCGGCGGCTGCTGCCGCGCTGATCTCCAGCCGCCGGGCGATGTCACGCCAACGCCATGCAACCGTCATCGTGGCGTCGTCGGGCGGCTGTAACGCCCCGCCTCAACAGACTTTGAGGCCTTATGAAAAAGCGACGGAATGTGCTGTTGATCGTGGTCGATCAATGGCGGGCGGATTTCATGACCGAGCTGGGTGCGAATTTCCTGCGCACCCCCAATCTGGACAGGCTTTGCCAGCAGGGCGTCACCTTCAGCAATCATGTGACGACGACGGTGCCCTGCGGCCCGGCGCGCGCCAGCCTGCTCACCGGGCTTTACCTGATGAATCATCGCGCGGTGCAGAACACCGTGCCGCTCGATGCGCGCCACACCAACCTTGCCAAGCAGTTGCGGCGCATCGGCTATGATCCGGCGCTGATCGGCTACACCACCTCGACACCTGACCCCCGCAGCACCGGGCCGCGCGACCCACGCTTTACCTATCTGGGCGACCTGATGGATGGCTTCCGCAGCGTCGGTGCCTTCGAGCCGACGATGGATGGCTATTTCGGCTGGCTCGCCCAAAAGGGCTATACGCTGCCGGAACGGCGTGAGGATATCTGGCTGCCGGAAGGCGAGGACGCCGCCCCAGGTGCCACCAGCCGCCCGAGCCGTATCCCGGCCGAGTTCTCCGATACGGCCTATTTCACCGAGCGCGCCCTGACCTATCTGAAGGGCGTTGGCCGCAAGCCCTGGTTCCTGCATCTGGGCTATTACCGCCCACATCCGCCTTTCATTGCCCCCGCGCCATACCATGTGATGTACAACCCAGCCGACATGCCCCCCCCGGTGCGAGCGGCCGATTGGGCGCATGAGGCGGCACAGCATCCGCTGCTGGATTTCTACCTGCGCGGCATCAGCCAGGGCAGCTTCTTCCATGGCGCGGGCGGCGCGGTGACGGAGCTTGACGAGGCTTCGATCCGCCAGATGCGCGCCACCTATGCCGGTATGATGACCGAGATTGACGATAATCTCGGCAAGGTCTTCGACCATCTCGACGCCACCGGCCAGTGGGATGACACCATGATCATCTTCACCTCCGACCATGGCGAGCAACTCGGCGACCACTGGCTGCTCGGCAAGATCGGCTATTTTGACGAGAGCTTTCGGGTCCCGCTCGTCATCAAGGATGCCGGGCTCTCCCCGCGCGCCGGCGTGGTCGAGACCGCCTTCACCGAGAGCGTTGACGTGATGCCGAGCATTCTCGCCGCGCTGGGCGGAGATATTCCGCGCGCCTGCGATGGTGTCTCACTGCTGCCCTTGCTCGATGCGCCGGCGCCCACGGATTGGCGCGACCTGCTGCATTACGAATATGACTTCCGCGACATCTTCTACTCGCAGCCGGAAACCGCGCTCGGCCTCTCGATGGATGAATGCAGCCTCTGCGTGGTGCAGGACGCCGATTATAAATACGTCCACTTCGCCGCCCTGCCGCCGCTCTTTTTCGACCTGCGGGCCGACCCGCAACAATTCCGCAATCTGGCCGAGGACCCCGCCTATGCATCCCGGGTGAAGGATTATGCCCAGCGCGCGCTGTCCTGGCGGCTGCGCCATGCCGAACGCACGCTCACCGGCTTCCGGGCAGCCCCCGGCGGTCTGCAAGAACGAGGAGTTTCCAAATGATCCCCCGCCGCCCCCTGCTGGCCACGCCTTTTGCCGCCTTGGCCGCCCCTGCCTTTGGGCAGGCCGATAACCGGCCCTCCATCACCATCGCGGTGCAGAAGATCAGCAACACCAACACGCTGGAGCCGCTGCGCGAACAATCCAACGTGGGTGAGCGGATATTCTTCTCTTCCATGTGGGAGGCGCTCATCGGGCGAGACTGGCTGGGCAACCTGGCACCGCAACCCGGCCTCGCCACCACCTGGCGCCGCATCTCCGATTCCGTTGTCGAACTGTCGCTGCGCCCTGGCGTGCGGTTCCACAATGGCGACGAGATGACCGCCGAGGATGTGGTGTTCTCCTTCGGCCGTGAACGCATGTTCGGCGCCACGCTGGCCACGGCGCAGGGCCGCACCATCCCGATCGGTGAGGGCATGCCTACACCGCGCCCTGGCAAGGAATTACCGCCGGAGGTGCCCGCCGTCGCACGCCGTGCCTGGCCGGCGCTCGAGCGCGTCGAGGCGGTGGACCGGATGACGGTGCGCTTCCACAACGCCACCCCCGATGTGACGCTGGAGGGCCGTCTTTCGCGCGCCGGCAGCAATATCGTCAGCAAGCGGGGCTATGAGGAGGCCAACACCTGGCTCGAATGGGCGCGCCGCCCCGTCACCACGGGCCCTTACAAGGTGGCTGAATTCCGCGCCGATCAGTCGCTCACGCTGGTGGCGCATGATGAGTATTGGGGCGGGCGGCCGCCGCTCAAGCAGATCCGCTTCGTCGAGGTGCCGGAGGTGGCGAGCCGCATTAATGGCCTGCTCAGCGGCGATTATCATTTTGCCTGCGACATTCCGCCCGACCAAATCCCCAATATTGAGCGCAACCGCGCCTTTGAAGTGCAGGGTGGCACCATCCTCAACCACCGCATTACGGTGTTCGACAAGAATTTTCCCGTGCTGCGCAACCCCCTCGTGCGCCGCGCCTTCACCCATGCCATCGACCGTCAGGCCATCGTGGATGCGCTTTGGGCCGGGCGCACCGTGGTGCCCAAGGGTTTGCAATGGGACTTCTATGGCGAGATGCTCATCCAAGATTGGAGCGTGCCGCGCTTTGATCAGGCCGAGGCCCGCCGCCTGTTGCGTGAGGCGAATTACCGCGGCGAGCCCATCCCCTATCGCCTTCTGAACAATTACTACACCAACCAAAACGCCACGGCGCAGGTGCTGGTGGAGATGTGGCGCAGCGTGGGCCTCAATGTGCAGATCGAGATGAAGGAAAACTGGTCGCAGATTCTCGAACGCAGCCCCACCCGTGCCGTGCGCGACTGGTCCAACAGCGCCGCCTTCAATGATCCGGTCTCCTCGCTGGTCAACCAACATGGGCCCAATGGGCAGCAGCAGCAGGTTGGCGAATGGACCAATGAGGAGATGAACCGCCTCTCGGTCGAGTTGGAGACAAGCGTTGACCGCGCCCGCCGCCGTGTCGTGTTCCGTCGTCTGCTCGAAATCACCGAGCGTGAGGACCCTGCCTATACGGTGCTGCACCAGAACGCGACCTTCACCGCCAAGCGCAAGGATATCCGCTGGAAGGCGAGCCCGGCCTTTGCGATGGATTTCCGCCCAGGCAATTACGGGAACTGAACCATGCAACGGCGAGACTTTATGACCGCGGCCGGCCTCGGCTTGGCCGCGCCGGCCCTGGCGCAACCCGATACGCGTCCGAGCCTGACCATCGCCGTGCAGAAGATCAGCAATTCAAACACGCTGGAGACGCCGCGCGAGCAATCCAATGTCGGCTTTCGGGTCTCCTCACTCTATGCCGAAAGCCTGATCGGCACGGATTGGCTGGGCAATTTGGGGCAGGTGCCGGGCCTGGCCACCGCCTGGCGCCGCATTGACGAGCGCGTGGTGGAGTTCGATTTGCGTGCGGGTGTGCAGATGCATGACGGGCGGATCATGTCTGCCGAGGATGTGGCCTTCTCGCTCGGTGGTGCGCGGTTATTCGGCGGCGCATCGGCGGGCCGTGAACCGCCGGCTGATGCCCTCGCCGTAGCGCGGCGTACCTTTCCCGGCTTCGAGCGGATGGAAGTGGTCCGGCAGGGCGTCGTGCGCTTCGTCAACCGCGTGCCGGATGTCACGCTGGAAGGGCGGATTGCGCAGAATGTGGGCGTGGTGCTGTCGCGCCAGGGCTTTGAGACGGCCGAGAACTGGCAGGCCTGGGCGCGCCGGCCTATCGGGACCGGCCCCTATCGGGTGGCCGAGTTCCGTCCCGATGTCGCGCTCACCTTCGAGGCCCATGACAGCTATTGGGGCGGCCGACCGCCCGCGCGGCGCATCCGCTTCAATGAGGTGCCGGAGGTGGCGTCGCGCATCAACGCCTTGCTCTCGGGCGAGACGGATTTCGCCACGGATATCCCGCCGGACCAATTGCCCATCATCGAGCGCAATGCGCGCTTTGAAGTGGTGGGCAGCGCGGTCAACAACATTCGCGTGCTGGTCTTTGACAAGGGCCACCCGGTGCTGCGCAATCCGCTGGTGCGCCGTGCGCTCACCCATGCGGTCGATCATCGCATGATCATCGAGTCGCTCTGGTCCGGCCGCACTGAAATAACGCGCGGGCTGCAACTGGGCTTCTTTGGCGATATGTACCTCGCCGACTGGGAAAACCCCCGCTTCGATCCGGCCGAGGCGCGGCGTCTGCTGCGTGAAGCGGGTTATCGCGGCGAGGCGATCCCGTATCGCTGCCTCAACAACTATTACGTGAACCAGACGCCAACAGCCCAGGTGATGGTGGAGATGTGGCGCTCGGTTGGGCTGAACGTCCAACTGCAGATGATGGAGAATTGGAGCCAGGTGGTGGAACCAGGTGCCATGCGCGGCATTCGCGACTGGTCCGTCACCCATGTCTTCAGCGACCCCGTGGGCTCGATGCTGCGCGCCATGGGCCCCTTGGGCGAACTCCAACGCGGGCAGGAGTGGAGCAATGCCGAGTTCAACCAGCTTTGCGCCGCCTTGGAAAGCTCGACCGACCGGGCGCGCCGCCGCGTCGTATTCCGCCGCATGCTGGAGATCATCGAGCGCGAGGACCCCGGCTACATGGTGCTGAATCAGGCGGCCACCTTCATCGCCAAGCGTCGCGATATCCGCTGGCGCCCGGCGCGCGGATGGCCAATGGATTTCAGTGCCGCCAATCTCGGCTTTGGCGGATGAGCCTGGTTCAGATCCGTGGCCTCGCGGTCAGCTTCGCCGGCCAGCCGGCGCTGCGTGGCATTGATCTCGATGTGGCGCCCGGTGAGGCGTTGGGCCTCGTGGGCGAGAGTGGTTGTGGCAAATCCGTCACCTGGCTCGCGGCACTGGGCTTGCTGCCGGGCAAGGCGCGCGTCACCGGCAGCGTGCGGCTGGGGGGCATGGAATTGCTGGGTGCGAAGGCCGCGACGCTGGAGCAGGTGCGTGGTGGTCGCATCGCCATGATCTTCCAGGATCCGGCGAGCAGCCTCAATCCGGTGCATCGCATCGGCCGGCAGATCACCGAGGCGCTGTCGCTGCATCAGGGGTTGAGCGGCGCGCCCGCGCGCGCCGAGGCAAAGCGGCTGCTTGACGCCGTGGGCATGCCCGATGCCCAGCGCCGCCTTGATGCCTTTCCGCATGAATTATCCGGCGGGCAGAACCAGCGGGTGATGATCGCCATCGCCCTGGCAGGACGGCCGGAAGTTTTGGTGGCCGACGAGCCCACCACCGCGCTCGATGTGACCATCCAGGCGCAGATTCTCGACCTGTTGCAGGGGCTGCGTCGTGAGATGGGCATGGCGCTGGTGCTGATCACCCATGACCTCGGTGTCGTCTCAGAAACCTGCGAGCGGGTGGCGGTGATGTATGCCGGGCGCATCGTCGAGGAAGCGGCCTCCGGCCAGATCTTTGCCCATCCGGCCCATCCTTACACGCAGGGCCTGCTGGGCGCGCTGCCGCCATTGGATGGCGAGCGTCGGCCGCTGATGGCCATTCCCGGCGGCGTGCCTGAGCCATGGGCCATGCCGCCCGGCTGCGCCTTCGCGTCGCGCTGCCCGCATGCGCGCGCGGCCTGCCTGCAGGCCGTGCCGGAACTGGCAGATTTGCATATATCGCACCGCGCCGCCTGCATTCTTGCCGCAGAAGCGCCGGTGCTGGCATGAGCGTTCTTCTCCAAGCGCGCGATCTGGTGCGGCTTTACAGGCTGCGCCGCGGGATCTTTGGCCGGGCGGTGGAACTGCGCGCGGTGGATGGGCTGAGCCTGACCCTGCAGCGCGGCCGCACCCTGGGCCTGGTCGGCGAAAGTGGCTGTGGCAAATCCACCACCGGGCGGTTGGTGCTGGGCCTCGAAGCGCCCGATGCCGGGCAGGTGCAGGTTGATGGCGCGCCCATGCCGCCCATCGGCGGGCGGGCGTGGCGGCAGCAGCGTGCCCGAATGCAAATGGTGTTCCAGGACCCGCTCGGCGCGCTGGACCGCCGCCTGAGCATCGGAGCGCAGGTCGAGGAGCCGCTCATCATCCATGGCCTTCCGGCCGGGCCGGCTCGGGTGGCGGAACTGCTGATGGAGGCAGGGCTGCGGCCGGACCACGCCCAGCGCTACCCGCATGAACTCTCCGGCGGGCAGCGCCAACGCGCCGTATTGGCGCGCGCGCTGGCAACCGCCCCGGAACTGCTGGTCTGCGATGAGCCGATCAGCGCGCTGGATGTCTCAATCCAGGCACAGGTGATGAACCTGCTGATGGAACTCCAGGCCCGGCGCGGAATGGCTATGCTCTTCATCAGCCATGATTTGCGCGCTGTGCGCCAGGTCAGCCATCGCATCGCCGTGATGTATCTGGGCCGCATCGTCGAGGAAGGTGAGCCGGACGAGGTGCTCAAAACACCTGCTCACCCTTATGCTCGCGCCCTGGTCTCCGCCATCCCCCATCCGGGGCGGCGCGGCCGGCGCATCCTGCTCACGGGCGACCCGCCCAATCCGGCCGACCGTCCTTCCGGCTGCGCCTTCCACCCGCGCTGCGCCGAGGCGGTGGCGCGCTGCCGCACCGAGGCGCCGGTGCTGCGGCCGCGCCCGGATGGGCGGCTGGTGGCCTGCCATCTGGCGCATGCGCCGCTTCTTTCACAGGTGGCCTGACATGCTGCGTTTCCTCACCGGCCGCCTGCTGCGTGCTGCGCTGACCATCGCCATGGTGGTCACCTTCGCCTTCATCGTGCTGCGCCTCTCCGGCGACCCGGCGCAGATCATCATGGGCGCCGATGCGCCCCCAGAGGCGGTCGAGGCCTTCCGCGCCGCCTGGGGGCTGGATGCACCCCTCTGGCAGCAATATCTGCGTTATTTCGGTGCGATCCTGCATGGCGATCTCGGCCGCTCCATGCGTGATGGGCGCGATGCCATCACCCTTGTCGCAGAGCGCATTCCGGCCACGCTGGCGCTCACCATACCGGCACTGGTCATCAAGCTTTCCATCGGCATCCCGGCCGGCATCCTGGCCGCACTGCATCGCAACTCGCTGCTGGACCGCCTGGTGATGGCTTTGGCCGTGGCAGGCTTCACCGTGCCATCCTTCGTGCTGGGGCTGCTGCTGGTGCTGGTCTTTGCCGTTCAGCTGGGCTGGCTGCCCTCGGGCGGGCAGGAGAGCTGGCGCCATGCCATTCTGCCCATCATCACCATGGGCGTGGGCGGGGCCGCCGTGCTGGCGCGCTTCACGCGATCGGCGATGCTCGAGGTGCTGGGGCAATCCTATATCCGAACGGCCTCCGCCAAGGGCGTGCCCTGGCGTGACGTGGTTTGGGGCCACGCCCTGCCGAACGCAGCGATCCCCACGGTCACCATCGTGGGCTTCATGGTGGGCAGCCTGATCGCGGGTGCGGTGGTGGTTGAGAGCGTCTTCTCCTGGCCCGGCGTCGGCCGCCTGCTGGTGGTGGCGGTGGGCAATCGCGACCTGGCGGTGGTGCAATGCATCCTGCTGCTGGTGGCGGGCACCATGGTGGCATCGAATCTTGTGGTGGACCTGCTCTATGGCGTGCTGGACCCAAGGCTTCGCGCCGGCAAGATGGGAGCGCAGTGAGCATGGCTGACGTCTCTCCCATCACCCCGCCTGCCTTCACCGAGGCGCCAAAGCCGCAACGCAGCCGCCTGCCGCTGCCCATCACCTTTGCGCTGGGCTGGCTGGGGCTAATGCTGGCGGTTGCTGTGCTGGCCGATCTGGTCAGCCCCTACGCCTATACCGCGCTGGATCTGCGCAACCGCCTCTCGCCCCCCATTGGCCTGGGCGGCACCTGGCTGCATCCGCTTGGCACGGATGAACTCGGGCGCGATGTTTTGTCGCGTCTGATCTCCTCGATCCGCACTAGCCTGCTGATTGCCTTTGGCGCCACCCTGATCGGCGCTGTCGTGGGCACCTCCCTTGGGCTGCTGGCGGCACAGTTCCGCGGCCTGGTGGAGCAGGCGGTGATGGCGCTGGTGGATTTCTCGGCCAGCCTGCCTTTCCTGATCCTGGCCCTGGCCGTGCTGGCCTTTTTCGGCAATTCGCTGGTGCTGTTCATCTGCCTGCTTGGGCTGCATGCCTGGGAGCGTTATGCCCGCATCGCCCGCGGCCTGGCCATCAGCGCCAATGCGCAAGGCTATGCGGCGGCGGTGCGGCAATTGGGCGCTTCGGCCTGGCGGGTGCAGGGGCGGCATGTTGTGCCCAATATCGCCTCCACGCTGATCGTCTCGATGACGCTGGCCTTCCCCGAGATCATTCTGCTCGAGAGTGGCCTCTCCTTCCTTGGGCTCGGCGTTCAGCCGCCGGCCACATCGCTTGGTTCGATGGTGGGTTACGGGCGCGAATATCTGACGCGCGCGCCGTGGATTCTGCTCTCGCCCGCCGCGATCATCGTGACGACGACCTTCGCGGTTTCCCTTCTCGGTGATTGGTTGCGGGATAGGTTGGACCCAACCTTGTCATAAACGGCTGGCTGCCCCAGAGCGGCGCCGGGTCAACTGCAGATGTTCAGCGCAGTCGCTGCCGCAATGCGGCGCCCGTGGCATCCACGACCACCACGCAAGCTAGAATGGCCAGCAGGATGGCGGAAACCTGATCATAGGCCATCAATCGCAAGGCCGCGATCAATTCAAAGCCGATGCCGCCCGCGCCGACGATACCCAGCACCGCCGAGGCGCGGAAATGATACTCCCAGCGATAGAGCGTGATGTCGGCCAATTGCGGCAGCACCTGCGGCAGGATGGCGCGCTGGATGATCTGCAACGGCCCAGCGCCGGCGGCCCGTGCCGCCTCGGCTGGGCGGGGGTCGGTATGCTCGATCGCCTCGGCATAGAACTTCCCCACCATGCCCACGCTATGCAGCCCCAAGGCCAGCACCCCCGGCAGCGCGCCAAAACCCACCGCAGCGACGAAGAGGATGCCCATGATGATCTCGGGCACCGAGCGCAGGAAGGAGAGCAGCAGCCGCGCCAATTGCTGCACCACCGCGTTTGGCGCCGTATTCACCGCCGCCAGCAGCGCCAACGGCAGGGAGAAGGCCACCGCCAATGCGGTGCCGGCAATGGACATGGCCAGCGTATCCGCCAGCGGCCGCAGCCAGCTCTGCCAGCGGCTGAAATCAGGCGGTACCATTTCCGAAGAAATCTGCGCCACCGCCGGCCAGGCATCGGCAAAGCGCTCGGCATCGAAAAAGCCGCTCACGCCCAGTGCGCCGAGGGCCACCGCCAGCACCACCGTGGCCAGCGCCGCGTGTCGCCGACCCGCGGCGGCATCCGCGGCCAGGATGGCGGCGTGGCGGCTCATCCGCGCATGCTGCCCAGGTCAAGCTCCAGCACGCGCGCAGTCTCGCGCAGGATGTCATAGGCGGCGTCGTTGGTCGGCGCGAAACCCTCGACGCGAAAGGCGCGCAGCACCTCGGGCTCGCGCAGATCGAGGAAGGCCGCGCGGATGGCGGCCTTCAGAGGCTCTGCAAGGCTGCCCTGCATGACCATGGGGTAGTTCGGGATGGGGGCGGAGAGCGCCACTTCCACCACCCGCGCCGGGTCGATCACTTGGCGGGTGATGAGGGTGCGGAAAATCGCCTCCGACAGCGCGCCCGCCGCAACTTGGCCGGACTGCACCGCGCGCGCCACCGCATCATGCGCGCCCAGATGCACCACGCGGTAATCTGCGCCGCCACGCAGCCCCGCGCGTTGCAGCAGCAGCGCACGTGGCACGAGATGGGAGGAGGTGGAGGCCTGGTCGCCAAAGCCCATGGCCTTGCCACGAATATCCTCCAACCCCCGCACCGGCCCGGAGGCACCGGCGATGATGATGGATTGATAGGTGGGCGCGCCGCGCTCCACGCCCACGGCGAAGGCCTCGATCGCCGGCGCCCGGGTCTTGGCCAGCACATAGGAAAAGGGGCCGAAATACGCCACCTCGATGCGGCCGAACCGCATCGCCTCGATCATCGAGGAATAATCGGTGGTGACGATCAACTCGACGCTGCGCCCCAGCCGCTGTTCCAGGTAATTCTTGAGCGGCTGGGCGTTCTGGATCAGCGTCGAGGCATTCTCATCGGGCAGCAGCGCCACGCGGATGCGGCGCGGGTCGCTCCCCTGGGCGAGGGCCAGGCCCGGAAGCAAAGTGGCAAAGGCGGTGAGTTGGCGGCGGTTCATGCGTATTCCTCTTGCGCGGCTTGGGGGCTGTGGGCGGGGCCGTAGATGCGGGCGATATCGGCTTCGGCCAGAAGGGCAGGGGGGCCATCAAACACCACCGCGCCCGCGGCTAACGCCACGATCCGCTCGGCATAGCGGCGGGCGAATTCCACCTGGTGCAGGCTGACAATGGCGGTGATGCCATCCTCGCGGCAGATGCGGGCGAGGAGGTCGAGTACGCGCTCCGCCGTTACCGGGTCCAGGCTGGCGACGGGTTCATCGGCCAGCATCAGGCGGGGCCGCTGCACCAGGGCGCGGGCAATGCCCACGCGCTGCTGCTGCCCGCCCGAGAGCGCATCGGCCCGCGTGAGCGCGCGCTCGATCAGGCCGACACGTTCCAGCGCATCAAGCGACCGTTCGCGCTCGGCGCGCGATGGCGGCAGCAGGGCTGTCCAGGGGCTGCGCTGGCCCAGCAAGCCGATCAGCACATTGTCCAACACACTCAGCCGGCCGATCAATTGGTGCTGCTGAAACACCATGCCGGTCTGCCGCCGATGCGCCCGCAGGCGGCGATGAATGGGCGCAGCATCGGGCCCCAGCACCCGGCCGGCACTGGGCCGCGCCAGCCCGTTCAGGCAGCGCAACAAAGTGCTTTTACCAGCGCCCGAGGGCCCGAGCAGCACGGTAAAACCACCCGGCGCACAGGCGAGATCAATGCAACCCAGCACGACGACATCGCGGCCATAGCGAACACCCAGCCCTTCCACGGCCATGGCCGGGGGCAGATTCGATGATGATTTGGTGTCAGGTGCCAAACTGCGGTTCGATTGCATGACTGAATGTGGGATCGCCGCTCCCGGACGATAGATGGATGACAGCTGGATGAAACAAGACAGGCCGCTGATCCTGGTGACCAATCAGGCCCACCCCGATGCGCTGGCTGTGCTGGCAGGTTTCGCCCGCATCGACGCCAACCCCGCAGAGGCCCCCTGGCCGCGGGCGGAACTGTTCCGCCGCGCCGCCGGCGCCGATGGCCTTCTGGCCTTCATGACCGATCATGTGGATGACGAATTTCTTGCCCATTGCCCCAATCTGCGCGCCATTGGCTGCGCCCTGAAGGGGGCGGATAATTTTGACCTCGCGGCCTGCCGCGCGCGCAATGTCGCGGTGGCCGTGGTGCCCGACCTGCTGACAGCGCCCACGGCGGAATTGGCGCTGGGGCTTATGATCGGGCTCGGCCGGCATATCCGTGCCGGCGATGCGCTGGTGCGCGGGGGCGGGTTTGCCGGCTGGCGGCCTATCCTCTTCGGCGCAGGGCTGGAGGGGGCCGTGGTCGGCATTATCGGCATGGGCGCGGTGGGGCGGGGCATTGCCGCCCGGCTCGCCGGTTTCGCCTGCCGGCGGATCATCCATCACGACCCTGCTGTGGAAGGTTCCGTGGGCCTTACGGAATTGCTCGCAACCGCAGATTGGGTGGTGCTGGCCGCACCGCTGAACCGGGGCACGCTGCACATGATCGACGGTCCCGCCCTGGCCCGGCTGCAGCCCGGCGCATTGCTGGTCAATATCGCCCGCGGCTCGCTGGTGGATGAGGCCGCGGTGGCGGCGGCGCTGCAGAGCGGCCATTTGGGCGGCTATGCCGCCGATGCCTTCGAATTGGAGGATTGGGCGCGGGCTGACCGCCCATCCGCCATTCCCGCCGCCCTGCTTGAGCATCCGCGCAGTCTCTTCACCCCGCATCTTGGCTCGGCGGTGGTGGAGGTGCGGCGGCAGATCGCCATGCAGGCGGCCACGGCGCTGGCGGAATTCTTCGCCGGGCGGCCTATGCCCGGCCGGCTATAGCGGTTTCTTATCGCCCGTGCCGGCCAGTACCCCCTGGCCGGCGCGCGCTGCCCGGCTCGCTGCCCCGAGCAGGGCGGCGGTATAGGGGTTTTGTGGGTTGCGAAAGATTGCCTCGGTCGCGCCCGCCTCCAGTATCCGCCCCCCCTGCATCACCAACACGCGCGGCGCCATGCGCCAGACCACGGCGAGGTCATGGGTGATGAGCAGCATCGCCGTGCCCTGGCGGCGCTGCATCATCGCCAAATGATCCAGCAGCTGCGCCTGCACCGAGGCATCAAGCGCTGAGGTGATTTCATCGCAGATCAGCAAATCCGGCTCGGCCGCGAAGGCACGGGCGATGGCGACACGCTGCTGCTGCCCGCCCGAGAGTTGCCGCGGGAAGCGCGACAGCAGCGCTGCCTCCAGTCCCAACTCCTCGAACAGGCTCGCAGCGCAGCGGGCTGCTTCGCGCCGCTCCAGCCCCCGGAAAAGCTGTAGCGGCCGCATCACCGCATCGCCCACGCGGCGGCGCGGATTGAGCGAGGAGAGCGGGTCCTGAAACACCATCTGGATGCGCCGGCGTTGTTCGCGCGTGCGCTGTGCGGAGAGGCCCGGAAGCGGGCGGCCATCAAAGCGCACCGCAGCTGCCTCGCCACCCAATAACCCGACAATGATACCCCCCAGCGTCGTCTTGCCCGAGCCCGATTCACCGATGACACCGAGCACCTCGCCCCGCGCCAGGCTCAGGCCGACCCCATCCAATATGGGCGGGCCGAGCGGGTTCCTCCGCAGCAGCGAGGGGCGCGCATAACGAAAGCTGAGGCCTTTGACCTCCAATAGCGTCGGGCCCGGCGCGGCATGGGTGGCGCGGCTTGCCTCCTCCACCCGCAAGGCGGCGCCCAGCAGCCCGCGCGTATAGGCCTCGCGCGGGGCAGAAAACACCGTGCCAACCGCCCCTTGCTCGATGATGCGGCCATGCTGCATCACCAGCACCTGGTCACAGATATCGGCCACCACATTGAGGTCGTGGGTGACGATAACCATGGCGCCCTGGCGTGCCATGCGCAGCCGTCGGATCAGGTCTAGCACCTGCGCCTCGGTGGTCTTGTCCAGCGCCGTGGTGGGTTCATCCAGCACCAGCAAGGCGGGGTCGCAGGCGATGGCACAGGCCAGCACCACGCGCTGGCGCTGCCCGCCCGAGAGTTGATGGGGGTAGCGGCGCACCAGCCGCTCAGGCTCGGGCAGGCCCATCTGGCCGAATAATTCCAGCGCGCGCAGCCCCGCCGCCTTGGCCGAAAGCCCGGCGCGCAGCCGCAGCACCTCCTCCAATTGCCGCCCCACCGGCATATGGAAGGTGAGCGAGGCGAGGGGGTTCTGCGGCACCATCGCCATCACCCGACCGCGCCGGCGGGCAAGTTCCGGCTCGGACAGGCTCGCGAGATTCTCGCCATCGAGGCGGATGCTGCCGCTGGTGATCGCGCTGCCAGGGCGGCAATGGCCCAACAACGCCCGCGCCAGGGTGGATTTGCCGCTGCCGCTCTCGCCGGCAATGCCCAAGGTGGCGCCGGGCGCCAGGTCGAAGGACACGCCATCCACCACCCGGTTGGTGCGCCCATCCGCGCCGCGCCATTCGATGCAAAGCGCGCGGACCTGCAGCACCGGCTCAGCCACCGCCACCCCGCGCCGCATCCAGCCCCAGTGCATCGGCCAGCCCTTCGGCTGCAAGGTTCATGCCCAGCACGAGGGTGGAGATACATAGGGCAGGGGCGAGCACGAGGGCCGGCTCGCTTTCCAATAGCGCCATCCCATCCTCCACCATCAGGCCCCAATCCGGCGTGGGCGGGGAAATGCCCAGGCCCAGAAACGACAGCGCCGAGACCAGCAGCAGCGCGGAGGAGGCACGCAGCGCAAATTCCACCGCCAGCAGATCCGCCACATTGGGCAGCAATTCGCGCAGGATAATGATCAGCCCGCTTTCGCCATTCAGTTGCGCCGCGCGCACATAGCCCTGCTCCATTAGCACAATGCCGGCGGCGCGGCTGGTGCGCACCACGCCCATCATCTGAATGATCCCCACCGCCACAATCAGCACCGGCACGGATTGTCCAAAGCCGGTGACGAAAATAGCGACAAAGAGAATGGTTGGGACGGCGAGTTTCATCTCCACCAGGCGCATCACCACATCATCAAAGCCGCCGCGCCGATATGCCGTGGCCAGCCCCAGCAAAGCGCCCCCCAGCACGGCCACGGCGCCGGCCGCAAAGGCCACCAGCATGGCCACCCGCCCCCCCCAGAGCAGCCGCGAAAAAGCATCCCGCCCTAGATCATCCGTGCCCAGCCAATAGGTCGCACCCGGCGGCTCCAGCGGCGCATCGAGCAAAGAGGTTGGCGCGAAGGGCGCGATCCAGGGCGCGGCAATGGCCACCACCAGATGGACGACCACCAGCAGCCCCCCCAGCAAAGCGGCCGGCCGACGCAGTGCTGCGCGCATCAACGCCGCGTCCGCGGATCAAGCGCGGCGATACCCAGATCCGCCAGCAGGTTGAACAGCACCACGCAAATGGCCGCAGCGAGGGCGATGGCCTGCACCACATGCACCTCCCGCCGCGTCACCGCGCGCACCAATTCGGCACCAATGCCCGGATAGGCAAAGACCATCTCCACCACCACCACCCCTGAGACCAGCGAGGCGGCATAAAGTGCTGCCGCCGAAAGCCCCGGTATCATTGCCGCCGGCAGCGCATGCAGCCAGATAATCCGCCAGCGCGGGATGCCCGAAAGGTGTAGCCGCTCCACAAAATCCGCCGCCATCACCTCAATCAAACCAACCCGCAGAATACGCCCCAGATAGGCGACGGAGCCTATAATGGTGGTGGCAATGGCCAAGGGCGCTGCAGCCAAAAGCACCCCCAGCGGGTCATTCGTGCTGGCGGTGATGGTGGCCGGAAAGAGCGGCCACCACACAGCAAATACCGCAATCAGCAACAGCCCTGTGACAAATTCCGGAACCGAATAGCCAATAATCGCCGCCCCCGACACCGCATTGTCCACCGCCCGCCCCTTCGCCTGTGCTGCCGCCATCGCAATCGCCAAGGCCACCGGCAGGGCCAGCAGCAGCGTCACCCCCGCCAGCGCCACCGAATTGCGCAGCGGCATGGCGACAATATCAGCCACCGGCGCGCGCGTTATGATGGTCCGCCCCAAATCAAACCGCAGCAGCCCGCCCAGAAAACCCCAATACCGCTCGAGAATCGGCCGATCCAACCCCAGCTCCGCCTTGCGCCGCGCCATCACCTCGGCCGGCATATTGGCGATCTCATCGGCCGAGAGCGAGACATCCAGCGCATCGCCCGGCAGCACCTCGGTGGCAAAGAAGATAAAACTCGCCAGCAAAAACAGCGTGACCAGCGAGAGCGCGCCCCGCCGCAGTATCAGCGCGATCACCCGCGCCACACCTCATCAAAGCGCACCGACCAGATTTGCGGATGGAACTCAAAGCCCTGCACGTGGCGGCGGCGCACCGAGAAGGTCATCGTCCCGGCCGGCAGCAGCGCCGGCACCTCCTCATGCAGCAGGCTTTGCATGGCGGCGAACATCGCACGCCGCCGCGTCGCATCACCCTCACGCATCGCCTCAGCATAAAGCGCCATGTAGCGGTCATGCTCCGCCCCGCGCCAATGGCCGGACTCGACAAAATCGCCGCGCATGCGGAACAGCGAAATCCCAGGATTGCGTGGGCCAACCGCAGTCATGGCAAAGCGGTGGAAGCTGCCCTTTGAGAGATCATTATCCCCGGTGCGGAATTGCACATAGCCATCAGCCGGGCGCTGCTCCAGCGCCATGGTCAGCCCTGCCTCGCGCGCCGTTTCTTGCAGCACCTGGAAGTAGCGGCCAACCTCGGGCGATTGCGGCGACCAATAAAGCGTGCCGAGATTAATCCCATTCGGATGCCCGGCCGCCGCCAGCAGCGCCCGGGCCCGGGCCACCGCCTCAGCGCGCGGCAGGCGCGGCATGGCGAGGAAATTCGGGTCGGCAGCGACGAGGTGGCTGTCATTGCCCACCCAACCATTCCCCTCGCCATAGACTAGGCGAATGATCGCCTCGCGGTCCACACCCAGCGCCAGCGCCTGGCGCACCCGCTTATCCTCAAAGGGCGAGCCGGGATGCTTGGGCAATTGAATCACATAATGATGCCCGCCGCCGCCGCTATCCACCACCAGATCAGCATCGCGCTGCAGGTTGCGCACGCTGCGCGGGTCGATGGTCATCACCATGTCGAATTGCCCGGCGCGCAGCCCGGCCAGGGCCGTCTCCTGCTGGCCTTCGCGATTGTGCAGCTCAATCCGGTCAAGATAGGGAAAACCCTCACGCCAATAGGCCGGGTTGCGCTCATACACCGCAACGCGGTTCGGGTCGGTTGAGGCAAAGCGAAACGGCCCGGTGCCAATGCCGGTATTGCCGATGGTCTCAACCGGCGCGGCAGGCATGATCATGTTCTGGTATTCAGCCAGAACATAGGGAAACTCCGAATTGCCGGCATCGAGGCTGAAGCGCACCCGGCCATCGGCCATCGCCTCGATTCTCTGAATTTGGCCCGAGGCAAAATTGCGCTGCCGGTGCAGCTGATAGGAGGCCACGACATCCTCCGCCCGCAAGGGCGAGCCGTCATGAAAGCGCACACCCGGGCGCAGCGTGATGTCCCACACGCTCTGATCGGCGCTGGCCGGCTGCCAGGCTATGGCCAGTTCCGGCTGCAGGCGCATCTGCCGGTCCACCCAGACCAGCGCGTTGTATGGAATGCGCGTGGTGAGATCGACGGTGAAATAGGGGTGCCGGGCGGTCTGGGCCGAAGCAACGAAACGGTTGGCCGAGCATTGCGCCACAGTGATGGCACCACCACGGCGCGGCGCGCCCTGGGCAGCGGCGATACCCGGAAGCAGGCTAAGCGCGCCCAGCGCGCGGCGGGAGAGAGCGGACATCATGGCCTCCTTCAGGCGCTGCGATAAACGTCATCCCAGCGGATCGACCAATGCTGGGGATGGTTGCGGAGATTATGGACCGTGTTGCGCTTGATCAGCACATTATTGCGCCCCGCCGGCAGGATGGCCGGCGCCTCCTCGCGCAGGATTGCCTGCATTTCGGCGTAGATCGCCCGCCGCGCCGCAGCCTCGGCCGTCAGCATGGCGCGGGCATAGAGCGCCATATAGCGATCCGCCGCCGGGCCGGACCAATAGCCGCTCTCATTATTCGCCGGCCGCATCCGAAAGAGGCTGATGCCGGGGTTGCGCGGGCCCACAGCGGTATAGGCGAATTTATGCCAGTTGCCGCGGCTCACATCCAACTCGCCCATGCGAAAGCGCTGATAGCCGTCATTCGGCCGCTCCTCGATCGGCAGGGTGATGCCGGCCTCGCGCACGCTCTCCTGGATGAACTGGAAATACCGCGCCATCTCTGGCCATTGCGGCGCATAATACAGCGTGGGCAGGGTGATGCCGTTGGGATGGCCTGCCTCGGCCAGCAGGCGCCGCGCCAGGGCCAGGTCGCGCGGGCGCTCGGGGGCGACAAACATCGGGTCGGCGGCGGCGAGGTGGCTGTCATTGCCAACCCAGCCCCAGCGGGTCCCACCATAGACAATCCGCACCAGCCCCTCACGGTCGATCGCCGCCGAGAGCGCACGGCGGATGCGCGCATCATTGAAGGCCGAGCCCGGATGCTTGGGCAGGATGATCACCGCCTGATCGCCCGAGGCCGCGGCCACCAGGTCGGTCTGTGGCTCGCGCTCCATCTGGCGGATCAGCCGCGGGTCGATATTCAGCATCGCGTCGAATTGGCGCGCGCGGTAACCCGCCAGCGCCGCCTCGGTCTGGCCCTCGCGATTCACCACCTCCAGCCGGTCCAGATAGGGGAAGCCCTGGCGCCAATAATCCTCGAAACGCTCGAAGCTCATGCGGCGCTGTGGATCATTGCCGGTGATGCGAAAGGGCCCGGTGCCAATGCCCTCCAGCCCGATGCGGTCGATATCGGGGTTGGCCGGCATCACCACGCAATCATATTCGGCGAGCACAAAGGGAAATTCGGAGTTCCCCGCATCGAGGTGGAAGCGGATGGTGGTGGGGTTCACCACCTCGGTCCGCTGGATCTGCGCCGAGGCAAAATTGCGCCGGCGATGCAGTTCGAAAGAGGCGGCGACATCGCGGGCCGTCATCATCCTACCATCATGGAAGCGCACCCCCTCGCGGATCGTCACCTCCCACACCTTGAGCGTGTCATCGGCGGGCGCGATGCGGGTGGCCAACTCCAGTTGGAGCTTCAACTCCTCATCCACCCAGGCCAGGGTGTTATAGGCCGAGCGGGTAATGAGATCGACCATGTAATAGGGATGGCGGGAATTGCTCGCATCGCCGCCGCGCCGATTGCCCGACATCTGCGCATAGACCAAAGCCCCGCCCCGCCGGGGGGATGGCTGCTGCGCCTGCGCCAGGCTCGCATCGAGCGCGCCGAGGAAGGCAGCGCCTGCACCGAGCAGGTGGCGGCGGGCAAGATCAGACATGGGCTTCTCCATAGTATGATGCTATGACGTTAATCTATTGCTTGATCCTAACCTAAGTCATGGAAATGACACTTGAATGACACTCCCAGGCTTTCACGATGACAAATGACCCCCGCCGTGGCCGCCGGGAGGGCGCGATAAGCCTCAACGCACTGCGCTGCTTTGCCGCCATTGTCGAAGGCGGCAGCATATCGCGGGCTGCCGAAATCCTTGGCCTCAGCCAGCCCACCATCTCGGTCACGCTCACCGGGCTGGAGCGCGCCTGCGGCACTCTTTTGCTGCATCGCCGCCCCCGCCTCGCGCTCACCGATGCCGGGCAAGAATTGCTGGCCCGATCCCGGCTGGTGCTGGGGCGCATGGATGAGTTGGAGGAGACGATGCGCCAATCGCGCGATCTGCGCCGCGGCAGCATCGCCATCGGCCTCTCGACGCCAGCCCATGCCATGCCCTGCATCGCGGCCTTGATGGCAGCCTATCCGGAGCTGCGGGTGAGAACCCGGCTCGGCAATACCAACGGGCTGCTTGAGGCCCTCGCGGCCTGCGAGATCGAAGTCGCCATCATGACCCTGACCCAGCCGGTGGAAGGGATGTCCTGCACATTGCTCGTCACGCAGCGGCTGATCGCCTGCGTGCCGGCCTGCGCGACACGCGCGAGCATCAGCCTCGAGCAACTGGCCAAGGGGCCATTGGTGCTGCGCGAGCCAGGTTCGATGACTCGCGCCATGATGGAGGCGGCCTTTGCGCAGCATGGTCTTTCTGGCCAAATCGCCCTTGAAGTGGGGAGCCGAGAGGCCGCCCGAGAGGCGGTGGCCGCCGGTATCGGGATCAGTGTCGTCCTTGATGGCGAGGCTTGGCAGGACCAGCGCCTGCAGGCAGTTCCCATCCTGGGTGAGCCTATCATGGGCGGTGTCTATGCGGTGGCCCTGCCGGAATCGCTCGACCTGCCCGCCATTCGCGCCTTCATCGGATTGAGCCGGGATGCGGTGGACCGCGCGGCGACCTGATGTTGGGTCTCAGCCAGCGTCATGATCAGCTCCCCAAGGCTCTGGCCTCGCGGCGGTGGATCACTCCAAGCGAGGCAAACCGCGCCTTGATGTCTCGCAACAGGGCAGTGGCGGCTGCGTCAGCGGCGCCCATGAGATGTTTTCAACTAGCCTTTGGGCTCAAACTCCCAGGCGGGATGGCAATGTCAGGCATGAAGCCCATTGCGTCGCTTCAACGCCTTGGCTAAGGGCGAAGAATGAAGGCGCGGCAATGCGCCTCGAAGGGAGAAGTTTATGTCCGACAACAAAAGCAGCCCCGCGCCGCGCCGAGGCTTCCTCAAGACAGGCGCAGCCGCCGCGACGGCGACGGCTATACTGGCGACGCCAGGCGTGAGCCGCGCACAGACGCTGACCCTGCGCTTCCAGTCCACCTGGCCGCAGCGCGACATTTTCCATGAATTCGCGCAGGACTATGTCAACCGGGTGAATGCCATGGGCGGGGGGCGCCTCCGGCTCGAACTTCTCGCCGCGGGCGCCGTGGTTGGCGCCTTCCAGGTGATGGACGCCGTGCATGCCGGCACGCTCGATGGCGGCCATGGCGTGTCCGCCTATTGGTTCGGCCGCAATAAGGCGTTCAGCCTATTCGGCACCACCCCACCCTGGTTTGGCAATGCACACCAACTTCTGGGCTGGTTCTACTACGGCGGCGGCGAGGCGCTGTATAAGGAACTAGTCAATGACGTGCTGCGGCTCAATGCCGTGGGCTTCCTCACCGGCCCGATGCCCACCCAGCCGCTGGGCTGGTTCCGCACGCCCATCGAACGCGCCGAGCAGATTCGCGGCCTGCGCTACCGCACCGTGGGCCTCGCCGGCGACCTGATGCAGGAACTGGGTGCCGCCGTTGTGGCCGTGCCGGGCGGCGAGATCGTGCCCGCGCTGGAGCGCGGCGTGATCGACGCGGCCGAGTTCAACAATCCCTCCTCCGACCGTATCCTCGGCTTCCCGGACGTGGCGAAGAACCTCTATATCCAGTCCTACCATCAGGCGGTGGAGTGCTTCGAGGTTCTGTTCAACAAGGGCAAGTTCGATGCCCTGCCGGATGAGCATAAGGCATTGCTGCGCCATTCGGCCGAAGCCAGCAGCGCCGATATGAGCTGGAAGCTGCAGGAGCGCTATTCGGCCGATCTGCTCGGCATGTCGCAGACCCAGCAGGTCAATGTCCGCCCCACACCCACGCCGATCCTGGACGCCCAATTGCAGGCCTGGGACCGGGTGATCGCCCGCATCGAGGGCGACAATTCCAACCCCAATAATGGCCCGCTGTTCAAGAAAATCTGCGACAGCCAGCGTGCCTGGTGCCGCCGCGTCGGCAATTTCTTCCTGCGCTACGAGGTTAGCTCCGTGCGCAGCTTCAACCATTTCTTCGCCCGCGGCTGAGCAGCGTGTCAGGCAGCATCGTTGTCGCGGGGCTTGCGGGGTTGGTGGTGGCGACCATTATGGCCGCCATCGCCTTCGCCGATAGGCCAGCAACGCGGGCGCTGTTGCTTACGGTGGACAAGCTCAGCACCTGGGTGGGCAAGCTGGGCGGGTGGTGCATCGTCTTGCTGACGGCGGTGATCAGCTATGACGTCACGATGCGCTACGTCTTTCGGGCGCCGACGACCTGGGCATTCGATGCCTCCTATATGCTCTATGGTGCCATGTTCATGCTCGCCGGCGCCTATGCCCTGTCACGCAACGGCCATGTACGCGGCGATTTCGTCTATCGTGGTTTTAAGCCCAGCCTGCAGGGCAAGTTCGACCTCACGCTGTATATCCTGTTCTTCTTCCCTGGGATCTTCGCGCTGATGGTGCAGGGGTATTTCTTCTTCGAGCAGTCGTTCCTGACCAACGAGCATTCCTCGCTGAGCCCGAACGGGCCGATACTCTGGCCTTTCAAGGCAATTATCCCCACCGCCGGGCTGCTGCTGCTCTTGCAAGGCTTGGTCGAGGTTGTTCGCTGTGTGCAGTGCATCAAGAACAATGAATGGCCGCAGCGCCTGGTCGATGTCGAGGAACTCGACGTGGTCCTCATCGCCGCCGCCCAAAGCCAGGGCCTGGATGCGCTGACCGCCCGCGTTGCGCAGGGCGGTGCGCAGGCCGCGATTGTGACAACCCAGGGCGAAACCCGCTAACCTCTTCCGACAAGGCCCCGCCCAGTGCTCAGCGACGCAACGATTGGCATTCTCCAGCTCGTCCTCTTTATCTTCTTCATCATGCTGGGCTTTCCAATCGCCTTCACGCTGATGGCGATGGGGATGTTTTTCGGCTATTTCGCGATGCAGGACAGGGTGTTCGACCTGCTGGTCCAGCGTGCCTATGCCGTCATGTCCAATGACGTGCTGATCTCGGTGCCCCTCTTCGTCTTCATGGGTTACATCATCGAGCGCTCAAATATTTTGGACCGCCTGTTCCGTTCGCTGCAATTGGCCTCGGGCTTCCTGCCGGCTTCGCTGGCCATCGCAACCATGGTGACATGCGCATTGTTCGGCATAGCCTCGGGCATTGTCGGCGCGGTGGTGACGCTGATGGGCCTGCTGGCGCTGCCGCCCATGTTGCGCGCGGGATATGATCCGAAGCTGGCCTGTGGCTGTATTGCGGCCGGCGGCACGCTGGGCATCCTCATCCCGCCCTCGGTTATGCTCATCCTCTATGGTGCGACGACCGGCACCTCGGTGGTGCAGCTCTACGCCGCAGCCTTTATCCCCGGCTTCGTGCTGACGGCGGCCTATCTCGTCTATCTCATCGGCGTTGGCATCCTGCAGCCGCACCGCGCACCGAAACTCCCGCCCGAGGAGCGCAATGTGCCCATCGGCACCGTGCTCTGGGAGCTGATGGTGGGCTTTGTGCCGCTCACCCTGCTCACGGTGGTGGTCCTGGCGGTGATTTTGCTCGGCATCATGACGCCTACGGAATCCGCCGCGGCCGGTGTGGTCGGCGCGCTGCTGCTGGCCTTGCTCTATCGCTCCTTCACCTGGGCGTCGCTGCGGGAGAGCGTGTTCCTCACTGCGCGAACCACAGCCATGGTGTGCTGGCTTTTCGTCGGCTCGGCCCTGTTCTCCTCGGTCTTCGGCTATCTCGGCGGCCAGCAGGTGATCGAGAATCTGGTGATGAGCCTGGGGCTGAATGCCACCACCTTCCTGATCCTCACCCAGATCATTATATTCATTCTCGGCTGGCCGCTGGAATGGACAGAGATCATCGTGATCTTCGTGCCCATATTCCTGCCGCTACTGGACAATTTCGGTATCGACCCGATTTTCTTCGGCGTGCTGATCGGCCTGAACCTGCAGACCTCCTTCCTCTCCCCCCCGGTCGCCATGGCGGCCTTCTATCTGAAGGGCGTGGCGCCACCCTCGGTGAAGCTTGAGGATATTTTCGCCGGTTGCATGCCCTATATCTACATCGTGATCATGACGATGGTGCTGATCTATGTCTTCCCTGGCACCGTCACTTGGCTGCCGGAATACCTCTATGGCGGCGATGGCGGGCCTCCAGCCGTCAGCGTGGAAGCCCCGCCGGTTGGTGGCTTCGTCGAGGAGGAAATCCCCGAACTGCCGCCATTGCGATGATAGGCTCCGTCGCCTCGGCGCTGGCAGAGGCCTGGGAATCTGGGCAACCAGTGGCGCCACTCACGGCTGATCTCGCGCTCGCCTGCCTCGAGGCGGCTGAGCAGGTTGCGGGGGATGTGCTGGAGCGCCTGGCGCTGCCGCCTTGCGGCATCCGCGTGAGCGAAACAGGATTGGTGGGTGCGATGTTGCCCGGGCGGATCATGGCCACGGGCCAGACCCTGCCGCTTTCCGTGCTGCCGCATGGGCACGCGGCACCGGCGCTGCTGGCGGTATTGGGCGAGGCTATCACGCCCGATGGCACCGCGCTGCCGGCGTTTGAGCGGCTGCATCCCGCGCTCGACCTCAGCGCCTCGCGTTGGCGCGATGGCCCGGCGAATCTGTTCGAGGCTGCGGCTGACCTCGCCGGGCTCGGCCAGGTCGTCATCGGCAAGGGCAAGCGCACGGGTTTTCCCTCCTCCTGCGCCCTAGCGCCGCAGCGCGCGCTGCGGGTGGATTGTGCGGCGCTGTTGGAAACCGCCGTCAATATTGCGCGGGAGGCGGGGGGGCTGCCGCTGGGCGCCGTGCTCGTGCTGGTCTTCGACCGAAGCGGCCAGGCTCTGGGCGTGCCCGGGCCGATCACCGCGCGCTGGACAGGCTTGGGTAGCGCGACCGCTGCACTGCGCTGATCGCGGCGCGACCACCAGATCGATCGCCACGAGCGCTGCCCATGCCAGCCTGCGTTGAAACTCAAGGTGGTCCGCCTTCGGACGGCACATAGCCCTCGCGCAATCGCTCCACGATCCAGGACCCGATGGCAGCCCCCTCGGCCGCCGCACCCTCACATTGACAGCCGGGGCCGCGCGGCGTTGGCTATCACCGACCCCGGGAGAGGGTGAGGAGGAAAAAACTATGAAGAAGCGCCAAATTCTGCGCGCTGCGCCCGGCCTTGGACTGCTGGCCGCCCCCGCCTTTGCGCAAGCGCCTTTCCCCAGTTCCAGCATCCGAATGGTGGTGGCGTTCCCGCCAGGTGGAAACACGGATATTTTTGGTCGCCTGTTTGCCGAGCCCTTCGGGCGGGCGCTCGGCCAGTCCGTTGTCATCGACAATCGCGGCGGGGCGGGCGGTCTCATCGGCTCGGGCGAGGTGCATCGCGCCCGACCGGACGGGTACACGTTGATCTTTCAAAGCCCGACGGCGGGGATCACCGGCCCACTCACACGTCGGGTGCCGCCCTTCGATCCCGTGACGGGGTTTTCGCATATCTCCATCCTCGGCATCACGCCGCTCGCCCTGGCGGTCAATCCAGGGCTTGGCGTGAACAGCCTGGCTGAGTTGATCGCGATGATCCGCGCCCAGCCGGGCCGGCTCAGCTATGGCAGCTCGGGCATCGGCGGCGCCCCGCACCTCTCGACGGAGTTGCTGCGGATACGGGTAGGCAACCTTGATGTGGTCCACGTGCCCTACCGAGGCTCGGGGCCGCTGACCCAGGATCTTCTCTCCGGTACGATCTCCTTCGCCGTGGACGCCTTCACAACGCTGCTGCCGCAGCACCGCGAGGGAAAGCTGCGGATCATCTCCGTCTTCGGCGAGCAGCGCTCAGCGGTGGTGCCCGAGGTGCCGACCGCGCGCGAAAATGGCTTCGACATCGTGACCCGCATCGCCAATTACCTGGCCGCCCCTCCCGGCACGCCGCCTGACCGGCTGGAGCGCCTGGCCGCTGCCGCTCGCACGGCGATGTCCACGCCCGAGATTGCCCGCGCGCTGGAGGCCATCGCCTTCGTGCCCGTAACCGATTCGACGCCCCAGAGCGCCACCCGTTTCATCGCGGAGGAGGCGGCGCTCTGGGGCCCCGTCATCCGCGCCGCCAATATCGAGATCGAGTGAACGCATGTTCAAGCTGACAGACAAGGTGGTCTTCCTGACCGGCTGCGGCTCGGTCGGCCCCGGCTGGGGCAATGGCAAGTCGATCGCGGTGCTCTTTGCGCGCCAAGGGGCGCGCATCTTCGGCGTGGACATCAACGCGGCGGCGGCGCGCGAGACGCAGGCGATCATCCACGACGAGGGCGGCACCTGCGAGATCGCGACGGGCGACGTCACGGATTCCGCCGAGGTGGCGCGGCTGGTCGAGGCCTGCCTGGCGCGCTTCGGCCGTATCGACGTGCTCGTGAACAATGTCGGCAAGTCCGAACCCGCTACCCCCGGTGAGATGGACGAGGCGCTGTGGGACAGCCAACTCGCCATCAACCTCAAAAGCGCTTTCCTCTGCTGCCAGGCGGTGTTGCCGATCATGCAGAAGCAGGGAAAGGGCGCCGTGGTCAGCATCGCCTCCACGGCGGGCATTCGCTACACGGGCAAGCCCCAGGCGGCCTATTCGGCGGCCAAGGCGGGGCTGATCCATTTCAGCAAGACCACCGCCATCACCTATGCTCCGCGCGGCATCCGCATGAACTGCGTGCTGCCAGGCCTCATGTACACGCCGCTGGTGGCCAAACTCGCCGAGCAATTTGCCGGCGGTGACCTGGAGGGGTTCGTGGCGAAGCGCAACGCCGCCGTTCCCATCGGCCAGATGGGCGAGGGATGGGACGTGGCCCATGCCGCGCTGTTCCTTGCTTCTGACGAGGCGAAATACGTGACCGCAACGGAACTCGTCGTCGATGGTGGGTTGACGGCTTCCACCGGCTGACTGCGCCTTGCTGGCTTATTCTCCCGGGTGAGCGCAAGCGTCCACTATCGGCTACGGTATAGGCTACGAAGCTTGCCATGAACGCAGTCCTTCCCGGCCTGCTCCCACCCGTCATCGCAGCTGCGGAGGCAGCGATGCCAGAGCCAAGCGATGCCAGAGCCAAGCGCGGCAACACTGCGTGCAGCGCTTGCTCGCGCGCGGGCTGGCGAAGGTTCTGGTGACTTCATGAGCCAGCAGGGCTGGGTTCTGATCGCATCCCAAATTGCATTTC
>NZ_JBBARU010000019.1:0-47390 GCF_040399605.1 Rhodovarius sp.
TGCAGGAAACTGAGTTTCCTGCTGGGGTGCTCGAGGGGCAAAGCCCCTCGATCTTCTTTTCTCTCGATTATCGTCTTCCAGCAGCCCGCCAGCGCCCGTTCCGTTCGAACGGATGAGGCTCCTAGCCCTTAGCCGCCTTCAGCGCCGCCCATTCCGCCGCCGTGTAGCGCGGCACATCCACGCGGTCATTGGTGCGGGTATACCAGCCCCGGCCATGCATGCGCCCCACGAGGTCCAGCGCCGGCGTGTCGATATAATTCTTCTCGGCGTCCAGCACCGCCTCATCCTTCACATGCAGCGCCAGCACCTTGCCCATGACGATGGTGTGGTGGCCGACGGGGACCATCTGAAAAGTCTCACATTCAAACGCCACCGGGCTTTCGGCGATGCGCGGCGGCTTGACCCTGGTGCTGGCCAGCTTGTGCAGCCCTGCTTCGTTGAGTTCGTCCACGCCCGGCGCGAAATCGATCGCGGTCAAATTCATCTGCTCCAGCGCCGAGCCGGGGACGAGGCAGACAACGAATTGGCCGGTCGCCTTGATATTGCCCAGCGTGTCCTTCGCACCACCCTCGGGGCGGGGGCCGCAGCCAATGGCCACCACCGCCGGATCATCGGAGAAGGCATTGAAGAAGGAATAGGGCGCGGCATTGACCACGCCCGCGCCATCCTGCGTCACCACCCAGGCAATGGGGCGGGGCACGATGGTGGAGACGAGCAGCTTATAGCGCTCCCGGGCAGGCAGGGCTTCGAAGTCGAACAGCATGGGATGGGTCCTTGGTCTTTGCTCTGCCGGCAATTGCCCGGCCATGGCCGGCCTGTCGAGGGGCCGCGCGCCGGGCAGCGCGGTTCATCATCGATTAGTCAGTGATTGCCTATAAATCCCCGCCCCTGGATGGAGATATGGCGATGCGGGTGTTCCGGAACCTCTCGGTCGGCAAGAAGCTGGCGGTCAGTTCGCTTTTCGCGGTGCTCATGCTGCTCGCCCTTGTGGTGATGGTGCGCCTGGAGGCAGAGGTGGCGCATGAAACTCTCGCCCTGCAGGAGGCAGCAGCCCAGGCCCAGGTCGCCGCCACCGAGGCATCGCTGCAACTAGCCCGTGCCAATCTCGGCCAGCGCGGGGCGCTGCTGGCGCAGGATTCTGCCACTATCGAGGCCGAGCAGGCCGCCATGCAGGCCGCCATGCGTGAAGCCCGGCGCGCGGCGGGTGAGGCGCTCAACCTCGCCCGGCCCGCCGAGGCGCGCGCGGGCCTGCAGGCCCTGCTGCAGGATATTGACGCGCTGGGCGCCAGCTTTGGCGAAACCGTCGCCCGCCGGGCCGAGCTGATCCAGGCCCGTGACGAACAGCTGATGCCGCGCATGTTTGATGCCGACCAGGCGCTGGAGAGCCTCGCCTCGCATATCAGCTTCGCGCTGTCGGGGGAGGCGTTGGAAAATGCGCGCGAAATCCTGGGCAATTTTGCCAATGCGCTGAATGAGGTGCGGCTGGGCGCCAACCGCTATCTGGCCACAGCCGATGCCGCCGCAGCCAACCGCGTTCGTCGCGCCGCAGGCCAGCAAAGGGTGCATCTGCGCCGGTTGGAAGCCTCGGTACCGGCCTCAACATTGGCGGTGGTCAGGCGCAGCGGCGAGATTGCCGAGGAAATCGCCCATCAGGCGGATGCGGTGATCGCCATGGGCATGGCGATAGAGGCCGCGCGGATCGGGCAGATCATTCCGATTAGTGATCGTGCCCAGGCCAATGTCGGGCAGGTGGTGGCCATCCTGCGCAGCGATGCCCAGGGCGCTGCCCAGCGCACGGCCTGGGCGATGATCGCCATTTCCAACCAGGTGCTGGTCGCCGGCGCCGCGGTGGGGGGCATGTTGGTTCTCTTTGGCGCATTCACCGCGCAGCTCGTGGGCGCGCCATTGCGGCGCATGGCCGCGCAGGTGAGCGAGATCGCCGCGGGGCGAACCTCCGCCCCGGTGCCCGATCAGGCCCGCGGCGATGAAATCGGCCGCATCGCCGTCGCGCTGGAAGCCCTGCGCGGCGCGGCCGAAAAAGCCTTCGCCCGCGGCCAGATGCTCGAGCAAATGGGCCATGGCGTGATGGTGGCCGACCCGCAGAATGGCTTTGCCATCACCTATATGAACCCCGAAGGCCAGGCGCTGATGCGCCGGGTGGAAGCAGCATTGCCGGTGCGCGCCGATGCGCTGCCCGGCCTGGGGGTGGAGACCATCAGCCGCGACATTGCGGCGCTGAAGCCTATGATGGCCGACCCTGCCCGCCTGCCCCATGAAAGCCGCCTGCGCATTGGCGCCGAGAGCTTTGAACTCAAGCTCAGCGCTATTCGCGACACCGGCGGCCACTATGTCGCCACCATGCTGATCTGGCGGCTCATCACCCATCAGGCCCGGCTGGCCGATGCGTTTCAGGCCGAAATTGGCAGCGTGGTGCAGGCCGTCGTGCAATCGGCCGAGCATATGCGCCATGTGGTGGAAATGGTGGGCCATGCCGCCGATACCGGCGGGCGTGAGGCGGATGCGGTGGCCGAAGTCTCAGCCCGCGCCGGCCATGAGGTGCAAAACGTCGCCGCCAGCGCCGAGGAGTTGGCGATGAGCGTGGCCGAGATCACCCGCCAGGTGAGCGATGGCGCCCAGGTGGCGCGCGCCGCCGCGCAGGAGGCGCGCGCCACCGATGCAACGGTGCAGGGCCTGGTGCAGGCGGCTGCCAAAATCGGCGATGTGGTGCGCCTGATCAGCGATATCGCCGGGCAGACCAACCTCCTCGCCCTGAATGCGACCATCGAGGCAGCGCGGGCGGGTGAGGCCGGCAAGGGCTTTGCCGTCGTCGCCAGCGAGGTGAAGAACCTCGCCAGCCAGACCGCCGGCGCCACCGAGGAAATCGCCGCCCAAATCAACGCCATCCGCAGCACGACCGAGGATGCGGTGACGGCGCTGCGCAATATTGGCACCACGATCGAGCGGATGAATGAGGTGACAACCGCCATCGCCGGCGCGGTGGAAGAACAAGGGGCGGCCACGCGTGAGATCGCCCGCAGCGCCGCGCAGATGGCGGAGGGCACAGGGGCCGTGGTGCGCAGGATAGGCGATGTTCAGCGCGCATCGGGCGCCACCGGCACGGCGGCGCAGGGCATGCGGCAAACCTCGGTGGAATTGACCCAGCAGGCGAATAATCTGCGCGGCAAGGCTGACCAATTCCTGGCCAGCATCCGCGCATGAAGCCCCGGCCGCGTTCAGACACAATTTGGGGCGGAAGAAGGGCCCCTTGCAGCCTCAAGCCACCCGGTGCGGCGGCGGCAGATCAAAGCGCAGAACGCAATCAAGGTTCTGCAAGGCCCGCTCGCCCATCGCATCGCGGGTCTCGATGGTGGCACTGCCCAGATGCGGCAGCAGCGCCACATTCTCCAGCCCCAGATAACCCGCGAAAACCTTGGGCTCGCCATCATACACATCAAGCCCGGCGGCGCGGATATGGCCAGAGGTGAGGGCGGCCACCAGCGCCGCATCATCCACGCTGCCTCCACGGCCGGTATTGATGACGATGCTGCCCGGCTTCATCTGCGCCAGCCGCGCCGCATCGAGCCATTTGCGGGTGCCATCACCACCCGGAACATGCATGGAGAGCATGTCGATGGCGCGCAGGAAACCTTCATCGGTCTCGTGGAAGATGGCACCCTGCTCCACCTCGGCCGGCAGCTTGCGCAGGTCACGATAATGAATCTGCATGCCAAAGCCGCGCGCCATGGCGGCCAGCTTCTGGCCAATGCGGCCAAAGCCCAGAATGCCGAGCTTTTTGCCCTCCAGCGTCACGCCCATCAATTGGGTCGGCGCCCAGCCCTCCCACTGATTGGCCCGCACCATGCGCTCACCCTCGCCAGCGCGGCGCGCGGCCATGAGCAGCAGGGTAAAGGCACATTCGGCGGTGGCAAAGCTCAGCACCTCAGGCGTATTGGTCACGATGATGTTGTTCGCCTTTGCGGCGGCCACATCCACATGATCATAGCCCACCGAGAAGGTGGTGACGATTTTCACACTATCGGGCAGCGCGGCAAAAACCGCCGCATTCATCGGGTCCCCCGCCGCGATCAGCACGCCATCGGCGCGCGCCTCGCTGGCGCGGCGGGCAATCTCCATCCCATCGCGGAACCATGGCTCGTCATGCGGGTTGAGCCGCGCGTCGTAATCACGCGCAGCACGCGCCTCGATCTCCGCTGGCAGTTTGCGGGTGACGAGCAGGATGGGCTTGGACATGGATATTTCCCCAGGCGAAAGACAGCCAGGGGGTTTAGCGCATTTCAATCAACACGCCATCCGCACCCAATTGCAGGGCAAGGCCAGTGCGGCGCGGCCGCAAGCGAATGCGCACACCATTGGCGTTCTGCAGCCAGACAAACCCAGTCATCTGCGCACCCGGCACCACCATGCCACCGCGCGCCTGTGCATAGGTGCCGGGAAAGAGGCTGACATCGCGCATATCGAACACATCGCCGACGGCGGTGACCCGCGCCACGCCAAGCCCGCCCACGCCTGCGGAGCGCACCCGGAAGGCCAGCCGCCGGCCGCGATAGATCAGCACGCCGCTGCCCCAACCCACCTGGCCGATATAGCCAACCTGCCAATTGGTCATCTCCACCCGGGCATCAGGCCGGGCATTGGCCGCAACCTCGGCAGGGGCGGCGGGCGCCGCAGGTTCAGCGGGGGCTGCGGTCACCGGCTGCGGCGTTTCACTGGCGCAGGCCGCCAGCAAAAGCGCGGGGCTGGCCAAAAGCAGGTTACGGCGGAGGGCGAGGGTCATGGCGGTATTCCGGTTGATTCGTGGAGCAAGCTAAACACTCCCCCCATCAGCGGCAACTTCCCAGGCTTCGCAGCGCCCCGGCTTGCCAGCCCAGTGCGGGTGCTGGATTGTCGCCCCCAGGACATATTTCGGGGAGTTTGAGCATGGATTTGGGTTTGCAGGGCAAGCGCGCGCTGGTGATGGGTGCATCCAAGGGCCTGGGCCGCAGCGTGGCGGATGCGCTGGCGCGCGAGGGCTGCCACCTCGTGGTCAGCGGCCGCAGCCAGGCCAGCCTGGATGTGGCGGCGGCCGCACTTCGCGCCCTGGGCGCCGCCTCGGCCATCGGCATCCCCGCCGATGTCGCCAGCAATGCGGATATGGACAGCCTGGCCGATGGCGCCGTGGCGGCGATGGGTGGGGTGGATATCCTCATCCTCAACCATGGCGGCCCGCCGCCCGGCACCGCCCTGGAACTGGACGAGGCACTCCTCCTGCCCTGGTTCCAGCGCATCGTCGCCGCCCCCATCCACATCACCAAGAAACTCCTGCCGGGGATGCGGACGCAGAAATTCGGTCGGATCATCAATATCGGCAGCACCGGCATGCAGCAGCCCATCCCCAATCTGGTGCTGAGCAACACGCTGCGCGCCTCGGTGATGGGCTATCTCAAGACGCTGAGCGCCGAGGTGGCCGGCGATGGCGTGACGGTGAACATCGTCGCCCCCGGCGCCATCCGCACCGATCGCAGCCTGGAGACCGCCCAGGGCATGGCCACCAAAACCGGCAAGAGCATCGATGAGGTGATCGCCGAACGCAGCAAGACCATCCCCGCCCAGCGCTATGGCGAACCAGATGAATATGGCCCGCTCGTCGCCTTCCTCTGCGGCCAGCCCGCCGCCTATATCACCGGCGAGATCATGCGCGCCGATGGCGGCATGGTGCGGGGTTTCTGAACCATGAATGCGCGCATTGCCGCCGATATCGGCGGAACCTTCACCGATGTGGTCCTCGAGCAGGAGGGCCAGCGCTGGACCGCCAAGGTCCTCACCACCCCCGCCGCCCCTGAAGAGGGCGTGCTGGAGGGGGTGCGCGCCGTGCTCGCCCGCGCCGGACTCACTGCCGCCGATGTATCGCTGATGATCCACGGCACCACCCTCGCCACCAACGCCATCATCGAGCGCAAGGGTGCCCCCACCGGTTTCATCACCACCGAGGGTTTTCGCGACGTCCTCGCTTTGGGCAATGAGAGCCGTTACGACCAATACGACCTGAATATCGACCTGCCGCAGCCGCTTGTCCGCCGCCGCCACCGCGTGCCGGTGGCCGAGCGGCTGGACAATACCGGCAAAATCCTTCGCCCCCTCGATGAGGCGGCGGTGGCCAACGCCGTGCGCTTCCTGCGCGATGAGGGCATGCAGTCGCTGGCCATCGGCTTCATGCATGGCTTCGTGAACCCCGCGCATGAGCAGAAAGCGGCCGAGATCGCCCGGGCGATCTGGCCCGAGGTGCGGATTTCGCTGTCCTGCGAAGTCAGCCCCGAAATGCGCGAATGGGAGCGGTTTTCCACCACCGTCGCCAATGCCTATGTGCAGCCGCTCATGGCCGGCTACCTCGCCCGCCTGCGCGCCGGGCTGGATGCCATGGGCATGGCGGTGCCGGTCTTCATGATGCTCTCGGGCGGCGGCCTCACCTCGATCGAGACGGCGGCCAAATTCCCCATCCGCCTGGTCGAGAGCGGGCCTGCGGGCGGCGCGATTTTCTCCGCCTTCGTGGCCCGGCAAAAGGGTCTGTCGAAGGTGCTCTCCTTCGACATGGGCGGCACCACGGCCAAGGTTTGCCTGATCGACAATTTCGCCCCCCAGGCCAGCCGCAGCTTCGAGGTGGCGCGCATCGGCCGCTTCCAGAAAGGCTCGGGCCTGCCGCTGCGCATCCCCGTCATCGAGATGGTGGAGATCGGCGCCGGTGGCGGCTCGCTCGCCCATGTCGATGGGTTGGGCCGCATCCAGGTCGGGCCGGAAAGTGCCGGCGCCGTGCCCGGCCCCGCCTGCTATGGCCGCGGTGGCGAGAAGCCCGCGGTGACAGACGCCAATCTCCTGCTCGGGCGTTATGACCCTGCAACCTTCGCCGGTGGCGCGCTCACCCTCCACCCGGCCCAGGCCGGGGCTGCGATGCTCTCCGCCGTGGGTAAGCCGCTGGGGTTGGAAGCCGGAATGGCCGCCCTCGGCGTGGTCGAGATGGTGGATGAGAACATGGCCAATGCGGCGCGTGTGCATGCCATTGAATCGGCCAAGACCTATGAGGGCCGCACCGTGGTGGCCTTTGGCGGCGGCGGGCCAGTGCATGGCTACCGCGTGGCGGAAAAAATCGGCGTGAGCCGGATGCTGGTGCCGAGCGGCGCCGGCGTGGGCAGCGCCATTGGCTTCCTGCGCGCCCCCGTGGCCTACGAAGTGGTGCGCAGCCTCTACCAGCGTTTCGGCAGTTTCGACGTGGCGGGCGTGAATGCCCTGCTGGCCGATATGAGTGCCGAGGCCGCGCGGGTGGTTTCCGCCGGCAGCTTTTCCGCACCGACCACAGAAACCCGCACGGCCTATATGCGCTATGTCGGCCAGGGCCATGAGATTGCAGTGGCCATGCCGAAGGGCGACCTGACGCCGGGCGATGTGGCGAAAATCCGCGCCGATTACGATGCCGAATATGCCCGCTTCTATGACCGCCCGGTGCCCGGCAGCGATGTCGAGGTGATGAGTTTCGCCGTCGTCGTCAGCACCCTGATCGATGCGGTGGAACCGGTGGCCGAACCCGAACCCGCCCCCGCCCCTGCCCCCATCCGCCACCAATCGGTGCTGGACACGGCCATCGGCACCGCGGCTGACTGGGCGGTCTATGACCGCAGCGCCATGCCACCGGGCTGCCGGGTCATGGGGCCCTGCATCATATCCGAGGACGAGACCAGCACCCTTGTGGGCCCGGGCTGGGCCTGCGCGGTGGATGGGCTGGGCTATCTGGAACTCACCCGTGGAGACGCCGCATGAACGCGCTCGAAAAAATCCAACGCCAAATCCAATGGAACCGCCTCATCGCGGTGGTCGAGGAACAGGCGCAGGTGATGATCCGCACCGCCTTCTCCACCACGGTGCGTGAGGCGGGCGATCTCTCCGCCGGCGTCTTCGACCTGCAGGGCCGAATGCTCGCCCAGGCCGTCACCGGCACCCCCGGCCACGTCAACTCCATGATGGAATCGGTGGGCCACTTCCTGGCCAAATTCCCCGCCGCAACCATGCGCGAGGGTGACCACTACATCACCAACGACCCCTGGCTCGGCACCGGCCATCTGCACGACCTCACCGTCGTCTCCCCCGCCTTCCATCGCGGAAAAATCGTCGGCCTCTTCGCCAATACCGCCCATATCATCGATATCGGCGGCCTGGGCATGGGCCCCGAGGGCCGCTCGGTTTTTGAGGAAGGCCTCTACATCCCCATCGTGAAATGCTTCGAGGCGGGAAAGCCAAACGAGACCTTCTTCGACTTCATCCGCGTGGGCAGCCGCACCCCGGTCGAACTTGAGGGCGACATCTACTCCCTCTGTGCCTGCAACGATGCCGGCGCCAAGCGCCTGGCCGAAATGCTGGACGAATACGCCCTAGAAGGGCTCGACAGCCTCGCCGCCTATATCTTCGACGCCTCGCTCACCGCCACCCAGGCCGCCATCAACGCCCTGCCGCGCGGCACCTTCCACAATAGCATCAACTCCGATGGCTATGAGGCGCCGGTCACGCTGAGGGCAGCACTCACGGTGGCGCAGGACGAGATCGTGGTCGATTACGCCGGCACCTCCGGCCTGTCGAACCGCGGCATCAACGTCCCGCCGGCCTATTGCCGGGCCTATTCCTGCTTTGGCATCAAGGTGGTGGTGGCACCCGACATCCCCAACAACTGGGCCAGCCTCGCCCCCTTCCGCATGGTCATCCCCGAGGGCTGCATCCTCAACGCCCCCCGCCCCTACCCCGTCAGCGTCCGCCATGTCGTCGGCCAATTGATCCCCGACCTGATGATGGGCTGCCTGGGCCAGGCCGTGCCGGGGCGCGTCGTCGCCGAAGGCTCCTCCGCCCTGTGGAACCCGCCACTGCGCGGTGGCAGCCAAGTCTCCGGCCAGGATGCCGAGGTCGATGATTTCGAGATCATCACCTTCAATTCCGGCGGCACCGGCGCCCGGCCAACCAAGGACGGGCTGGACGGCACCGCCTTCCCCTCCGGCGTGCGCACGATGAGCGTGGAGGCCACCGAAAACGTCGCCCCCGTCATCTTCTGGCGCAAGGAGCTGCGCCCCGATTCGGCCGGCCCCGGCAAAACCCGCGGCGGCTTTGGCCAGATCATGGAGATCGGCGCCAAGTCCAACGCCGAATTCGCGGTAAACGCCATCTTCGACCGGGTGGCCAATGCCCCCCGCGGCCGTTTCGGCGGCGGCGATGGCGCCTCGGGCCGGGTGTCGCTGGATGATGCCAATGGCACCACGCTGCGCACCAAGGGATTTCAGGTGATCCCCAAGGGCCGGCATCTGGTGCTGCACCTGCCCGGTGGCGGTGGCATGGGCGATGCGGCAGCGCGTGACCCGGCGCTGGTGCAGCGCGACATCGAGGATGGGCTGATCACCCCGGGTGCGGCGGAGTAAATCCCCGCCCCCCCCGGCGCGCGGGCTTTCACCGCCAGCCAGTTCCCACAACAACAGGTCATGCCTTAGCATCCAGGCATGACAACCCAAAAACGCCCCGCCTTCGGCCAATCCATGGTGGTGACCAACCACCCCGCCGCCTCGGCCGCCGCCGCCACCATGCTGGCCGAGGGCGGCACCGCGGTCGATGCCGCCGTCGCCGGCCTGCTGGCCCTCGCAGTCTGTGAACCGATGATGGTCGGCCTCTTCGGCGGGGGGGTGTTCCATCTCCGGCAGGCCGATGGCAGCCACACCATCCTCGATGGCCTCTCCACCGCCCCAGCCGCCGCCCATGCCACCATGTTCACCCCGGCCAAACCGGATGATCCGCTGGTGATCGAGGCGGTGGACCGGGTGAATATGGTAGGCCCCCTCTCCGTCGCCGTGCCTGGCAATCTGCTGGCCTGGAGCGCGGCCCTGGCACGTGGCGGGCGGTTTTCGCTGGCCGATGTGCTGCAACCGGCCATTCGCCTCGCCCGACGTGGCTTCACCGTCTCGCCCTATCTCGCCGATTGCGCCGCTGAGGCCGGCGCGGATATGGCCCGCGATGCCGCCATTTCCGCGCTCTTCCTGCCCGGCGGCAGCCCCATCGCGCCCGGCAGTACGCTGCGCAACCCCGCCTTGGCCGAAACCCTGGAGGCGATAGCCGCCGGCGGCCCAGAGGCGCTGCATGGCGGTGCCATCGGCGCCTCGGCAGCGCGGGAAATCGCCGCCCGCGGCGGCATCCTCACCCTGGCCGACCTCGCCGCACAGCGCATGGTTGAGCGCGCGCCGATTCGCGGCCTCTATCGCGGCTTCGAGGTGCTGGCCCCGCCTCCTCCCTCGGCCGCGGGCGTGCATGTCGCGCAAATGCTCAACCTGCTGGAAGGCTGCGACATCGCAGGCCTGGGCTTCGGCAACCCCGCCCGCCTGCATCTGGTGGCCGAGGCACTGAAAATGGCCTTCGCCGACCGTGCCGCCGCCACCGCCGACCCAGCCTTCGTCAGCGTGCCGGTGGAGCGGTTGATCTCCAAAGACTACGCCGCCCAGCGCCGGGCAGAACTCGACCCCGCCCGCGCCCGCCACTGGGGCCCGGGCGTGGCACCGGGCGAGGCCCATACCACCCACCTCACCGTGGCCGATTCGGAGGGGCGCATCGTCGCCGCCACCCACACCATCAACTCGCTCTTCGGCGCCCGCTTCCTGCTACCCGAGACCGGCCTGATCCCGAACAACTACATGGCGCTGTTCAACCCCAGGCCAGGGCTGGCCAATTCCATCGCGCCAGGCAAACGCGTCACCACCTCCATGTCGCCGATGATGATCCTCAAGGATGGCCGCCCCTGGGCGGCACTCGGCCTGCCCGGCGGCTTGCGCATCTTCGCCAGCACCTTCCAGGCGGTGCTGAATTTGGTCGATCACGGCATGTCCCTCGCCGAGGCGGTGGAAGCGCCGCGCATCTGGACCCAGGGCGGCAATCTGGAGGTCGAGGCCGGCTTTGATGACGCCACGCGCGCTGCCCTCGCTGCCATGGGCCACCCGGTGCAGAAAGTGGCCACGGTGGCGGGCGGCATGTGCGCCATCCGCTTCCACGAGGATGGCATGATGGAGGGCGCCGCCTGCTGGCGGGCGGATGGCACGCCCATCGGCATCGCCGGCGGCAAGGCCCGGGCCGGGGTGCGCTTCTTCCCTGACGCACCTTGAAGCTGCTGCTCTGGCATTGGGGGCGGCGCGGCGCCGGGCCGCAAATGCTGATATCGCTCGCCCGCGCCCTGGCGCCGATGGCCGAACTCCGCCTCAGCATCTCAGCACAATCCGACCTGCTGGCCGAAACCCAGGCGCTGGGCCTGCCCATGGATGCTGTGCCCACCTATGGCTCAGCACTGGGCTTCGTCACCGGCCTCGCCCGCATACCAGCACTGCGCCGGCACCTGGTGGCGCAGGCCCAGGGCTGCGATGCGGTGATCAGCGTGATGACCCATCTGTGGACGCCGCTGCTCGCCCCCGCCCTGGCCGCCGCAGGCATCCGCTATATCCCCATCATCCATGATGCCAACCCCCATCCGGGCGACCCCGGGGCCTTGTGGGGCTGGCGCTTCCGGCGGGAATTATCCGCAGCCCAACTGGCCGTGGTGCTCTCCGAATCGGTGGAAGGCGCGGTGCAGGCCGCCCGCCCCGGCCTGCCCACGGCGCGGATGACCTTGGGCGCGCATCTCGACCTGCCGCCGCCCCCCGCCACCCCCGCCCCCCCGCGCCCGGCAGGCGCACCGTTGCGGCTGCTGATGTTCGGCCGGCTGCGCGCCTATAAGGGCCTCGACCTACTGCGCGACGCGCTGCGCCTGCTGCCGCCCAATGCCATCAGCCTGCGCGTGGTGGGCGATGGCCCGGCCGAGGCACTGGCCCCCGGCCTCGCCGCCATGCCTGGGGTCAGCATCGAAAACCGCTGGGTGGCCGAGGCCGATATCCCCGGCCTGATCGCCCAAGCCGATGCGCTGGTGCTGCCCTATCGCGAGGCCAGCCAATCGGGCGTCATCCCCATTGCCCATGCCATGGGCGTGCCGGTGGTGGCGATGCCAGCGGGCGGCCTCAGCGAGCAGGTGAGCCATGGCCAGGACGGGCTTCTGGCCGAAGCCATCACGGCCGAGGCGCTGGCGGCGGCGCTGCGCATGCTGCTGGCCCCGCAGGCTCTGGCGCTTCTCGCCGCGGGGGCGAAGGCGCGCGGCGCGGCCATGGCGGATTGGCATGAGCAGGCCTCACTGCTGCGGCGTCTGGCTGCATCGCCGCAGCCGCCAAAAGCGCCAGACCCATGATTTCATTATATATGAAAACACCAGCTCAAGGCTCGACCCAGGCGGCCTGCAGGAGTAAGCCGGGCAGCCGCCGCGAGGGGCTTGGATGAGGAATCGCCTGATGATCACACTCGACACCTGGCTCGAAGAGGCCCAGACCCTGCTCGCCGACACCCGCGCCCTGCAACTCGATGCGCGCATGAACGCAGCCATTGCCGCCACCGTCACCGCCCTCACCGCCGGGCGGCCGCTTTTGGTTTGCGGCAATGGCGGCTCGGCCGCGGATGCGATGCATATCGTGGGCGAGATGGTCGGCCGATTCCTCAAGGAACGCAGGGCACTCAAGGCCATCTGCCTCTCCGACAACCCCGCCGTGCTCACCGCCTGGGCCAATGATTATAGCTACGCCACCATCTTCTCCCGCCAGGTCGAGGCCTATGGCGAGGCCGGCGGCGTGCTGCTCGGCCTCTCCACCTCCGGCAATTCGGAGAATGTGGTCCTCGCCCTGCAAGCCGCCCGCGCCATGGGCATGATCACCATCGGGATGACCGGCCAGGGCGGCGGCAAGATGGCCACCCTGTGCGACCATCTGCTGGCCGTGCCCTCGCGCTTCACCCCGGCCATCCAGCAAATCCACCTCAATTTCTACCATTGCTACTGTGCTGCGGTGGAAGAGGCGATGTTCCATGCCTGAGGTGCTGCGCCAGGCCGCCATTCTGGTCGGCGGCCGCGGCACCAGGCTCGGCTCGCTCACCGACAGCATCCCCAAACCCATGGTGGAAGTGGCCTCCCGCCCCTTCCTGGATTGGCTGATCGAGGAGGTGGCGCGCCATGGCATACCCCGCATCACGCTGCTCGCCGGCTATCTCGGCCAGAGCATTGTCGCGCGTTATGACGGCAAAACCATCCACGGCGCGCAGATCGAGGTGCTGGTCGAACCCGAGCCGCTGGGCACCGCCGGCGGCTTGCGCCTCTTCGCCGACCGGCTGGAAGAGCGTTTCCTGCTGCTCAATGGCGATACCCGCTTTGATGTGAACCTGCTCGATCTCGCCCTGCACGCCGCCGATGCCCTGGCCACCCTGGCGCTGCGGCGCGAGGCACCGGGGGAGCGCTATGGCACCGTGGCAATCGACCCCCAAGGCCGCATCAGCGGTTTTGCCGCCCGCGCGCCTGACCGGACAGGGCCGATCAATGGCGGCATCTACCTGATGCGGCGTGATATTGTGGCCCATATCGGCCCCGGTGCCGTCTCGATGGAAGCCGATATCTTCCCCCGCCTCGCCGCCTGCGGCCAATTGCGCGGCGCGCTTTATGATGGCGCCTTCATCGATATCGGCATCCCCGAGGATCTCGCGGCGGCGCAAAGCATCATCCCCGCCATGGCCCACCGCCCGGCCGTGTTTTTCGACCGTGACGGCGTGCTGATCGAGGATACCGGCTGGCCGCATAAGCCTGAGGAAATCCGCTGGATGCCCGGCGCCGCAACCGCGATCAAGCGGCTGAACGATGCCGGCTATTTCGTCTTCGTCGTCACCAACCAGGCCGGGGTGGGCAAGGGCTTCTTCCCCGAATCCCAGGTGGCGGTGATGCATGGCGCGATGGCGGAGCATTTCGCCCAAGCCGGGGCGCATATCGACGCCTGGGAATATTGCCCAAACCACCCCGAGGCCGCCTTGGCGCAATACCGGCTGGATTGCCCGCGCCGCAAACCGGCACCGGGCATGATCAATGATCTCCTGGCCGCCTGGCCGGTGCGCCGCGCGGGCAGTTTCCTGGTCGGCGACAAGGCGAGCGACATCGCCGCTGCCCAGGCCGCAGGCCTGCCCGGGCATCTCTTCGCGGGCGGCGACCTCGCCGCCTTCATCGCCAAGTTGCTACCGCCACCATAAGGCCGGGCGCGGATCAGCCCAAAAGGCTATAGGCCATGCGCGCACTGGTCAGCGCCAGAAACACGGCAAAAACCCGCTTGAGCAGCAGCGGCGAAATGCTATGCGCCAGCGCCACCCCCCAAGGCGTTGCGACAATAGATGCCGGGGCAATCAGTACAAAGCCAATCAGGCTCACCCAGCCCAGCGAATAGGGCGGGCGCCCCTCCACCCCAAGCCCCGCCAGCACCAGGCCGATGGTGGCCGGCACCGCAATGATCAGCCCAAAGGCCGAGGAGGTGGAGACCGCACCACGAATATTCGCCCCGAACATCGACAGCACCGGCACGCCCAGCGTGCCCCCGCCAATGCCCATCACCGCCGAGAAACCGCCAATGCCCGCGCCAATACCAATTCGCGCCAAGCCGGGGGGCATGCTCTGCCGCAGCCGCCATTCCAGCCCGGCAAAACCCATATTGATCGCCACCAGCAGGGCGACCGCGGCAAAAATACCGCTCAGAACCGGCCCCTTGAGGACCACCGCCAGCACGGTGCCGGCCAAGGCGCCCACGAACATCGCCGGCGCCAGTGAGCGCAACAGCGCCATATCCATCGTGCCCTTGGCGAAATGCTTGCGCGCCGAGATGATCGAAGTGGGGATGATGGTCGCCAGAGAAGTTGCCACGGCAATCTTCATCTGGACCGCTTCCGGCACGCCAAAAATGGGCAGGATATTGAACAGCACCGGCACAATGACGATGCCGCCCCCCACCCCCAAAAGCCCGGCCAGCACCCCCGAAAATAGCCCCGTGGCGGCCATGCCAGCGGCCAGGGCGAATAGGGAGAGGAGCGAAGTAGGGTGTTCCATTATGTCAGAATCGCTTACACTTACTTCGCACCTGCACAAGGCCAGGCCACTGAATATCATCAATGATCCCATATTCTATGCCATCGCCATTCCTGCCGTTCTGGTCTCGGCCATCGGCAAGGGCGGCTTTGCCGGCGCCACCTCCAACATCATGGTGCCGGTCATGGCACTCATGGTGCCGGTGCCGCAGGCGGCGGGCATTGCCCTTATTCTGCTCTGCGCCATGGACATCTCGGGCGTGCGCGCCTGGTGGGGCAAATGGGATGCGCGGGAGATGCGCCTGCTGCTGCCGGCCAGCATGGTGGGGGTGGCGCTGGGGGCGGCGCTGTTTGGCGTGCTCGGCCCGCGCACGGTGCAAGGGGTGCTCGGCGTCATCACCCTGGCCTTCCTGGCCTGGCGCTTCCTCGTGGGGCTGCTGGCGGCAGCACCCGCCGCGCCCTTCAATGCCCTCAAGGGCGCCATCTGCGCCATCGCCTCCGGCGCCACCTCCACCCTCGCCCATGCCGGCGGCCCGCCGATGCAAATCTATCTGCTGCCGCGCAAACTCCCGCGCGAGGTCTTCACCGCCACCAATGTCGTGCTCTTTGGCCTCATCAACTACGCCAAGCTGGTACCCTATGGCGCCATGGGCCTGCTGGACCTGACCAATCTCGGCACCGCACTCGTGCTGCTGCCACTCTGCCCCTTGGGGGTTTATCTGGGCATTTGGCTGCAAAGCCGGATGCCAGAGGCGCTGTTCTATCGCATCATCACCGTGGCGCTCTTCCTGCTGGGCGTGAAGCTGACATGGGATGGGTTCTTCGCATGAATACGGACAAGATGCTGGGCGTGCTGGGCGGCATGGGGCCTTTGGCCAGCGCCGAATTCATGCGCAGCCTCACCCTGCAAACCCCCGCCCTGCGTGACCAGGACCATCTGCCCGCCATCCTGGTCAGCGATGTCCGGGTACCCGACCGCACGGCCGCCCGCCTGGGCACCGGGCCAGACCCACTGCCCGCCCTGCTGCGCGGCATCCGCATTCTGGAGGGGGCGGGCTGCGGTGCCATCGCCATCCCCTGCAACACCGCGCATGGCTGGTTCGATGCCATGCAGGCGGCCACTGCTCTGCCCATCCTGCATATCGTCGATGCCGCCGCGGCCGATTTACGGGCGCGAGGCATCGCCTCCGGGTGCATCGGCCTGATGGGCACCGCGGGCACGCTGGCCATGCGGCTTTATCAAGAGCGCCTCACCAACTACGAGGTCATAACCCCCGATGCGGCCGAAATGGCCCGCCTGGTCACCCCCGCCATCGAGCAGGTGAAGGCCAATGACCTGATCGGCGCCTATGCGCCCCTCGCCGAAATGGCCACCCGCCTGCATGCCCAGGGTGCCCAGGCCGTGGTGCTGGGCTGCACCGAAATCCCACTCGGCATCGCCGCCGGCCCCGCCCTGCCCTTCCCGGTGGTGGATACGGTGGCGGCGCTGGCCCGCGCCGCCCTGGCATGGTGGCACGAGGCGTGACAGGCTCGGTCGATGATCGCCGATGAAGCCGCCCTCGAAGACCTCCTCTCCCGCCCCGATGACGCGCTGCGCGAGGACCTCGCCGCCGCCCCGGGCGATATTCTGGTGCTCGGTGCGGCCGGCAAAATGGGCCCCACCCTCTGCCGCGCCGCAAAACGGGCCGACCCTGCGCGCCGGGTGATCGCGGTCGCCCGCTGGAGCGAGCCAGGCCTGCGGCAGCGCATGCAATCCTGGGGCATCGAGACGCTGAGCGCCGATCTGATGGATCGCCCCGCCCTCGCCGCCCTGCCCGATGCGCCCAACCTCATTTTCCTCGCCGCCCGCAAATTCGGCAGCACCGGCGCTGAGGACACCACCTGGGCGATGAACACCCTCCTCCCCGCCATGGTGGCCGAGCGCTTTCCCGCCGCCCGCACGGTGTTTCTCTCCTCCGGCAATGTGCTGCCCCTGGTGCCGGTGATCTCAGGCGGCGCCGATGAGACCACGCCCCCCGCCCCGGTCGGCGAATACGCCGCCAGCGTGCTGGGCCGGGAGCGGATGTTCCAGCATGCCGGCCGGGCGCGCGACACCCCCAGCTTCGGCATCCGCCTGAACTATGCCATCGACCTGCGCTATGGCGTGCTGGCCGATATCGCGGGCAAGGTCTTTGCTGGCACGCCTCTGCCACTGGCCATGGGCCATGCCAATGTGATCTGGCAGGGCGATGCCAATGCCTGGACGCTGCGGGCACTCCGCCACGCAACGCCCGAATCCCCCATCCTCAACGTCACCGGCCCCGAAACCATCTCCCTGCGTTGGCTGGCCGAGCAATTCGCCGAGCGCCTCGGTCGGCCCGCCAGTTTCACCGGTGAGGAGGCGCCCCAAGCGCTGCTCTCCAATGCCGCGCGGGCCTTCGCGCTCTTCGGCTATCCCCGAACGCCCTTGCTGACCATGGTGGATTGGGTGGCCGATTGGGTGGCGCGCGGCGGCCGCTCGCTCGGCCGCGCCACCAAATTCGAAGTGCGGGACGGACGATTCTGATGGGCCTCTCCTGGCAAGACTGGCCTACGGGCATGGTGGAGCGGCTGCGGACGGGCCTTTGCATTCCCGCCCATCCGCTGGCGCTGCGGGCGGATCGCAGCCTGGACGCAAAGCGGCAACGCGCATTGTCACGCTACTACCTCGCCGCCGGCGCGGGCGGCCTGGCGGTGGGAGTCCACACCACCCAATTCGCCATTCGCGAGGTGGGGATGCACGCCCCCGTGCTGGAAATCGCCGCCGCCGCCGCCACGCCCAACACCCTGCTGGTGGCAGGCGCCGTGGGCCGCACCGAGCAGGCGCAGCGTGAGGCGCGACTCGCACGATCCTGCGGCTACCACGCCGTGCTGCTCTCACTCGCCGCCTGGAAGGGCGCCTCCGAAGACGAGATGATCGCCCATTGCCAGGCGGTGGCGGCAGAAATGCCGCTTTTTGGCTTCTACCTGCAGCCCGCGGTCGGCGGCGTGGTGCTTTCCGCTGGGTTCTGGAAGCGCTTTGCCAGCATCGACAATGTGGTGGCGATCAAGATCGCGCCGTTCAACCGCTACGCCACGCTCGATGTGCTGCGCGGCGTGCTCGAGGCCGGCGCGGCTGACCGCATCGCCCTCTACACCGGCAATGACGACCATATCGTGGCTGATCTCCTCACCCCCTTCACCCTCGCCCATGGCGGCGAAAGGGTGACGCTGCGCATCACCGGCGGGTTGCTCGGCCATTGGAGTGTCTGGACCGAAGGTGCTGCGCGGCTGCTGGCCCGCTGCCAGGCCACCGGCGCCGCCATACCAGCCGAGACCCTGGCGCTGGACGCCGTCATCACCGAGATGAACGCCGCGATCTTTGACGTGGCACATCATTTCCACGGCGTGATCGCCGGCTGCCACGAGGTGCTGCGCCGCCAGGGCCTGCTGGAGGGCATTTGGTGCCTCGATGAACGCGAGGGCCTCAGCCCCGGCCAGGGCGAATTGATCGCCGCCATGGCAGCGCGCTATCCGGAATGGACCGATGACGCTTTTGTCCGCGCGCATCTGCATGAATGGCTGTCGGATTAACCTCACAGCGAAGATAGCGCGCCAACCCGCACGACGCTGAACGACGAACAGCGAGGAAAGTGAAGATCGAGGGGCTTTGCCCCTCGAGCACCCCAGCAGGAAACTTAGTTTCCTGCACCTTCGTTAGATTATTGATTTTCGCCTATAATTCGTGGAGGCGAAATTGTGCTAGAGGGCAAAGGCCGTTCGCTCTACTACTCCGCAATCAGCCTTCTTCAGAACTCTGTTAAAACGCCACCCTATCCCCGCCCTTGAGCGCCAGCATCTGCCGCGCCTCGGCCGGGGTGGCGATCTGATGCCCAACATCCTCCAAAATGCGCCGGATCTTCGCCACCTGCTGCGCATTGGACGTCGCCTGCTGCCCCGGCCCAATCCACAGGCTATCCTCCAGCCCCACCCGCACATTGCCGCCCATAATGCCGGCCATGGTGCAGAACCCCATCTGGTGCCGCCCCGCCGCCAGCACGGACCAGACATATTGGTCACCGAACAACCGGTCCGCCGTCTCGCGCATGAACATCAGGTTGCGGTGTTCCGCCGCCAGCCCGCCCAGAATGCCAAAAATGGTCTGGATGAAGAGCGGCCCCTCCACCACGCCGCGGTCGCGCATATAGGCAAGGTTATAGAGGTGCCCAACATCATAGCATTCGAACTCAAAGCGCGTGCCATGGCCCTTGCCCAGCCGCTCCACCACCTGCTCGATATCCTGGAAAGTATTGCGGAAAATGTAGTTGGTGGTGTTTTCCAGATAGGGCTTCTCCCAGGCATATTTCCAGGATTTCACCCGCGCCGCGCTGGGTGCGATGTTGAAATTCATACTGCCCATATTGAGGCTGCACATCTCGGGGCTGGCCAGCAGCGGCGCGGCCAGTCGTTCATCCAGCGTCATGCCCAAGCCGCCACCGGTGGTGATATTCACCACCGCATCGGTGCTCTGCTTGATGCGCGGCAGGAACTGCATGAACACCGCCGGGTCCGGCGTGGGCCGGCCGTCATTCGGGTCGCGCGCATGCAGATGGATAATGGCGGCCCCTGCCTCGGCGGCGGCAATGCTTTCGGCGGCGATCTGCTCGGGCGTGATCGGCAGATGCTCGCTCATGCTGGGGGTATGGATGGCACCGGTAACGGCGCAGCTGATGATGATCTTGGCCATGAAATATCTCCCTAATGCGCAGCATGCGGCCCCTGGCGCGCCAGGGCAAGAATACACATTTTATTTCGTGAATTGGGTATTTTACAAAACAATCCAGTGAGCGGATAACGCCATGATCGCCACCTCGCACGCCCTGCCACGCGCCCTTCAGATGCCGCCGCGGCGCGGTGACAGGCTCCCGGGCAGACCATGGCCGGGCCAGCCATCCGACACCACCGAGGAGGACCCCTGGATGCAACATGAAGACCTCGCCCCCGCCTGGGCCCTCAGTGGCCTGACCCTCGCGGCCATGGCCGCCCTCTTCGCCCTCGCCATGCTGGGCTGAGCCTCAATCAAGGTCGAAAGCATCCAGCGGCGGCGGCGTGGCCCTTGAATAGCCCTGGGCGCAATAGCCGCCCCCCTGATGGCGCTCATTGGCCGGGGCATCGCTGACAATCTGCCCAACCTTGTCGCGGAACACCTCCGCATTGTCCTGCGGCGCCCAGCCGATGCGGCCGCGATGATCCTGCTCCCAATAGCTCTGCGGATTGGCCGAACAGCCCCAGATCACCGCATGCCCCAGAACCGGCGCCGTGATGGTGGCCTGCACCAGCCGCAGCAAATCCCCCTGCGACAGCCAGGTGGAGAGCATTCGCCGGTCAATCGGCTCTACAAAGCACGATCCAATTCTGTAATTTATATTCTCAACCCCGTGCTTATCCCAATACATCCGCCCCATCAGCTCGCCATAGGCCTTGGACAGGCCATAAAAACTGTCAGGCCGAAACTGACAATCGGCATCAAGCGCGTCGTCCCCCGCCTCGGGCCGGGTGTGAAAGCCAATGCTGTGGTTGGAACTGGCAAACGCCACCCGCGCCCCCTCCCGCCGCGCCGCCTCATAAATATGAAACAGCCCACGCAGATTGGGGCCGAAAATCTCCTCAAAGGGCTGGTTGGTCGAAACCCCGCCGAAATGCAGGATATGCGACACACCCTCCGCCAGCCGCGCGATGGTCACCCCATCCTCCAAATCGGCCCGCTCAAAAGCCGCCCCCTCCGGCATCGCATCCGGAAAGGGCGCAATATCCGTCAGCCGCAGCCGATACCCCAGCCCCGCCAGCCCGCGCGCCAGCATGCGCCCCAGCCCGCCCGAGGCGCCGGTCAGAAGAATGGGTTTGTCGTCGCTCACCTGGGTTCCTGCCTTCACTGCCAAAGGCTAGCGTGGCGGCGACCATCAGAGGATGTCAAACCATGCTGACCATCGAAGAGGCGGCCCAGGCGCTCGCCGCCGGCACCACCACCGCCCGCGCCCTGCTGGAAGAGAGCTTCGCCGCCGTGGCGCGCCAGCCCGCGGCCTTCATGGTGCTGCATCACGAAGCCGCCCGTGCCACGGCCGATGCGCAGGATATGCTGCGCCGCGCCGGCCGCGCCCCCAGCCGCTGCGCCGGCATCCCCGTGGCGGTAAAAGACCTTTTCGACGAGGCCGGCCAGGTCACCCGCGCCGGCTCCCGCGCCCTGAACGGCGCCGCCCCCGCCGCGCAGGACGCCCCGGTGGTCGCCCGCCTTCAAGCCGCCGGTATGGTGGTAATGGGGCGCACCAATATGGTGGAATTCGCCTTTTCCGGCCTGGGCGTGAACCCGCATTACGGCACCCCCACCACGCCCTATGACCGCGCGACGGGCCGCCTGCCTGGCGGCTCCTCCTCAGGTGCCGCCGTGGCCGCCGCCGATGGCATGGGCTTTGGCGGCCTCGGCTCAGATACGGGCGGCTCCTGCCGCATCCCAGCCGCGCTCTGCGGCGTGGTCGGCTACAAGCCCACCGCCAGCCGGGTGCCGCTGCAAGGCGCCTTCCCGCTCTCCTCCTCACTCGATTCCATTGGCCCCATCGCCCGCAGCGTCGCCTGCTGCCAGATCATCGATGGCATCATCGCCGACCACCCCGCTCAGCACGCTGCCCTGCCGCTGGCCGGCCTCCGCCTCGCGGTGCTGCGCAATTACATGGAGGAGGGCATGGAGGATGCGGTGGCCAATGCCTATGCCGCGACCCTCGCCCGCCTCTCCGCCCTGGGCGCGAGGCTGACCGATATCCGCATCCCCGAAATCGAAACCCTACCCGCCGTCAACGGCACCGGCGGCTTCGCCGCCTCCGAGGCCTGGGCCTGGCATCACGACATCATCGACCGCGCCGGCCAGGATTACGACCCGCGCATCCTCAAGCGCATCCGCCGCGGCGAGGCCATGACGGCAGAAAACTACCTGGCGCTGCTGGCCGCGCGCAAAAACCTCATCGCCGCCGTGGCGCCGCAAACCGCGCCCTTTGACGCGGTGCTGGCCCCCACCTGCCCCCTCACGCCGCCTTCCATCGCCGAGGTCGAGGATGAGCGCGAATACAACCGCATCAACATGGCGCTGCTGCGCAACACCGCCGTGTTCAATTTCCTGGACCGCTGCTCAATCTCCATCCCCTGCCACCAGCCGGGCACCGCACCGGTGGGGCTGATGATCACCGGTGAGAATGGCGGCGATGGCAAGCTCTTTGCCGTGGCCCGGGCGGTCGAGGCCGCGCTCGCCTAGAGCATCATCCGCTCAAACGGAATCGTTTGAGCGGATAAAGATGCTCGACAAACAAAAGGTTAGAGCCTGTGCAGTGAGCCAAGGCGAACGGAACAGGCTCTAGTTCGACGCCGCCCGCCGCCCCGCGCCAAAATACCCCTGCACCGTCTCCCAGGCCATGCGTTGCAGGAAAGCGGCGGTCTCAGCACCCAGCCCCGCATCATAGCCATTGCCGACCGGCGAATGCCCGCTCAGCGTGGCATAGGTCGTGGCCGCCGCCAGATAGGTGCCCGCCAGGCTCGGATGGCGCAGATCGGCAACATAAAGATCCAGCCCCGGCCGCTCGGCCATGCTGCGGGCAAAGGCCAGCCCCGCCGGGATAACCAGCGCATCATTCGCATTGCCCGCCACCGTATAGGCCTCGGCCAGTTGCGCGGTCATCTCGGGCATATCCTTATAGGCCCAGGACATGAAAAACACCGGCCGCGCCCCATGCGCGCGCACGGTTTCGCTATGCCGCCGGGCATAATCATGGAAGACCGGCCCCAGCCGCGGATGGATCGGGCATTGGCTGCAATCCATCATGATCGCCAGGTCAAACAGCCGGGCATTGCTGTTGAAGACCACATTGTTGCGCGCATCAAATCTATAGCTGCCCACCGCATTGGGCCGGAAATAGCTGGCCACATCATGCCATTCCCAACCCGCGCCGCTGATGGTGATGGAGGTGGTGCGCATCGCCGCCATCCCCGCCGCGCGCTGCATCAGGCTGACATGCCCATGCATGCTGTTGTTATAGTAGAAAAAACTATTGCCGACATAAATCGCCGATCTCGCCGCCTCTGGCCCCAGATCGCGAATGGCCGGCTGGGTTTGCGCCTGCGCCGTGCCAATAAGCAGGGCGGCCAAAACTGTGAGACGGGCCAACATGGTGCTATCCTCCGGGGGTTGCCCGCAGGTTAGCTCAATCCTCGCGCTTGACCACCGGGGCGAGGTCACGCGCCACTTCAGGCCGCGCAAACACCTCATTCATCTTCATGGCATATTCCAGCGCCGTATCAGCCTGGAAGTGGATATCCGGCGCCACCCGCAGCTTCACCGCCTTGGCCACTTCCGCGCGGAAATAGGCCCCTGCCCGCTTCAGCGCGGCAAATTGCTCCGGCGGCACATCCCGCCCCAAGCCACTGACAAAGGCCGTCATATGCTTGAGGTCAGGCGATGCCCGCACCTCGGTGACGGTAATACGCACTCCCACCAGCACCGGGTCACGGAACTCACCACGCAGAAAGACGGAGGAGAGGGCATGGCGCACCTCCTCCGCCACCCGCAGCTGGCGCTGGCTGGGGCCCGCAGCTTGGGTCTTCATGCTGCGGCTACAGTCTCAACCTCGTAGCACTCGATCTGGTCGTCCACGCGGATATCGTCGTAATTCAGGAAGCCCATGCCGCATTCATAGCCATTGGCCACTTCCTTCACATCATCCTTGAAGCGACGCAGCGTGCTGAGTTCGCCCTGATGGATGACCACACCCTCGCGCAGCAGACGCACACCACAGCCGCGCTTGACCACGCCCTCGGTGATGCGGCAACCCGCGACCTTGCCGAGTCGCTTGACCTCGAAGACCTGCAGGATCTGCGCGTAACCAATGAACTTCTCGCGCTGCACCGGGGCCAGCTTGCCCTTGAACAGCTTCTCAATGTCATCGGAGACTTCGTAGATGATCGAGTAGTAGCGAATATCCACACCATCGCGCTGCGCCATCTCCCGCGCCTGGCTGGTGGCACGAACATTGAACGCCACCACGATGGCATTGCTGGCCTTGGCCAATTGCACATCGCTCTCGGTGATCTGGCCCACGGCGGAATGCAGCACCCGCACCCGCACCTCTTCATTGCCGAGCTTGCCAAGCGTCACGCCAATCGCCTCGGCCGAGCCCTGCACATCGGCCTTGACCACCACGGCCACTTCCTTCTGTTCGCCCTGCGCGATGCGGGCGAGCATATCGGTCAATGTACCGCGGGTGGCGGAGAGGCTGGCGGCCTGCTTCTCGCGCAGCTTGCGCTGGCGGAATTCCGTCACTTCCCGCGCGCGGGCCTCGTTCTCAACAACGACGAAATTCTCGACCGCCCCCGGCACGCCAGAGAGGCCCAACAGTTCCACCGGGCTGGAAGGCCCGGCTTCCTTGACCTGCTGGCCCTTGTCATTGACCACGGCGCGCACCCGGCCCCATTCGGCGCCGGCCACCACGATATCGCCCTGGCGCAGCGTACCCTTCTGCACCAGCACGGTGGCCAAAGGCCCCCGGCCGCGATCGAGCTTGGATTCGATCACCGTGCCCTCGGCCGCCCGCTTCGGGTTGGCCTTCAGGTCCAGCACCTCGGCCTGCAGGCTGATCGCCTCGGCCAGCTTGTCGAGGTTGAGGCGCTTGGTGGCGCTCACCTGCACTTCCTGGGTGTCGCCACCCAGAGATTCCACCACGATCTCATGCATCAGCAATTCCTGCCGCACACGGTCGAGGTTCACGCCATCCTTATCGATCTTATTGACCGCCACGATGATCGGCACATCGGCCGCCTTGGCGTGGCGAATGGCCTCGATCGTCTGCGGCATCACGCCATCATCGGCGGCGACCACCAGCACGACCATATCGGTCACGCCAGCGCCACGGGCACGCATGGCGGTAAACGCCTCGTGGCCGGGGGTATCGAGGAAGGTGATGCGCTCACCGCCAGGCATCTGCACCTGATAGGCGCCGATATGCTGGGTGATGCCACCGGCCTCGCGCGCCGCCACATCGGTCTTGCGCAGGGCGTCGAGCAGGCTGGTCTTGCCATGGTCAACATGGCCCATAATGGTCACCACCGGCGCGCGGGCCACCATGTCGGTGTCCACATCAGTGTCGCCCTCAAGGCCCACTTCCACGTCGGACTCGGCCACGCGCTTCACCCGATGGCCGAATTCCTCGACCACAAGCTGCGCGGTATCGGCATCAATGGTCTGGGTCAGCGTCGCCATCACGCCCATGCGGAACAGCGCCTTCACCACCTCGCCGCCACGCGCGGCCATGCGGTTGGCCAGCTCCTGCACGGTGATGGCCTCAGGGATGATCACGTCACGCGTGACTTTTTCCTGGCCGGAGCGCAGCCGCGCCAGTTCCTGCTGGCGGCGGTCACGCTCACGGGCGCGGCGCATCGAGGCGATGGAGCGGCTGCGCTCATCCTCGCCCTCAATGGCGGCGGCCACGTCAACCCGGCCGGTGTTGCGCCGGTCGGGCGCGAGCGGGGTTTTGCGGGCCGGGGCGGGGGCGGCGCGGCGCACCCCACCGGGGCCGCTGGGCGCACCACCACCGGGGCGGCGAGCGGCGCCACGGCGGTCATCATCGCCCTCATCACCGCGCGGGCGCAGCGAAAGCCGGGCAGCGGGCGTGGCGGGGGCGGCAGCCGGAGCGGCGGCCGGGGCCACGGCGCTGCGGCGCACAACCGGGGCCTCGGCACGGCCCGGGCGGGCGGTCGGAGCGGCGGCGGGGGCCGGCGGAGGCGGATTTCTCGCCAGTTCAGCGGCGCGACGCGCGCTCTCCTCGGCCTCGCGCACGGCTTCCTCGGCGCGGCGCTTCTCTTCCTCAGCCCGACGAACCGCTTCCTCGGCCGCGGAGCGAACCATCAGGGCCTGCTGCTCGCGGGCCTCGCGCTCACGCTGGGCCTCCATGCGGCGGTTTTCTTCCAGCACGCGCTGGCGGATCGCCTGTTCGGCCTGGGTCAGCGGGCGGCCGGAGGGTGCAGCACCCGAGCCAGGTGCCCGCGGCTGATTGCCAGCCGGCGGCGGACCGCCGCGGCTGGAGGATTGCGCCGAGCGCTGGCCCGCGGGTGCAGCCGCACGCGGCGGCGGGGCGGGCGGCGTGGGCCGGGGCGGTGCCATGGTCGCCGAGGCGGCAAGCGGGCGGATCGGCGGCGGCGGCGGGGCAATGGTAATGCCCGCACCCGAAGCCAGGGTAGCGAGCGATGGCGCGGGTGCTACGGCCGCAGCCGTGCTGGCTGGCGCCTGTGCGGGTGCCGTTGCCGGGGCCGGGGCCGGGGTCGTTGCCGTTGCCGTTGCCGTTGCCGGTGCGGGCGCCTGGACGGCTGCCTCTGCAATGGGGGCGGCAGCAGGCGCGGCCGGGGCAGGTGCCTCAACCGCTTTCACCTCAACCGGGGCCTGGACCGGCACCGGCGCCGGTGCTGAGGCCGGAGCCGGGGCCACAGCCACGGGCTCAACTGCGGGGGCCGGAACAGGAGCGGGCGGAGTCTCCACAACCGGCGCAGCAGCAACAGGCGCGCTGGGGGCGAGAGGCGCGCGGGCGGCAGCGGCCGGCGGCGTCACCGCCGGGCGCGGCGCCGCGGCTGCGGGCGGTGCCATGCCGGGACGAGGCGCGGGCGTGATGACGCGCTTCTTGAGCACCTCCACCTGCACCACCTTGCTGCGGCCATGGCTGAAGCTCTGGCGGACGGAGCCTGCGTCCACCGTCTTGCCCAGCTCCAACCGCCCGCCTGGGCGCAGACTGAGGCGGCTCTTGGCCGCGTCCTGCTCGTTCTGGTCACTCATACCTTGGTCTTTATCCAATTCGTCTTGTTCATATGTCCGCGGCGAAAATCGCTCGCGTCATTCAGTCACAATTCTAGCCCTGCCCTAGACCCATAGCACAGGCTGAGCAATGGCGCGCAGTGCATTCCTGCAGCCGCGCGCACGCCGACACTCAGGAAGCCGGGGCAAAGGCTTTCAGCCTGGCCGCTTCCCTGGCGATGGATTCAGCCAATCGGCCCTTCGCCACCGCCACATGCACTGCACCGCCACGACCAAAGACCCGCCCCAGGCTCTCCGAGGGCAAGGCCAGCACCACTGGCATGGTGTGGCCACCGATCAGCCTCGCCCGCTCCGCCGGGCTGCCATCGCTCGCCTCCACCAGCAGGCCAACACGACCCGCCACCAGCCATTCCTGCACCTTTTGCCAGCCCGCAACGCTTTCACCGGCGCGGCGCGCCATGCCCAGCATATCCATTAGCCGCTGTTCCAGCATCGAGGCCAGAATCGCCGCAAAATTCTCCGGCAATTTCACCTGGGCCTTGGCCGCCCGATGAAACGCCCCCTTCTTCAAGGCCTGCTCCAACACACCAGGAGCCGCCTTGAGCCACATCCCCCGCCCCGGCAGCCGCCCGGCCAGATCAGGCACCAGGCTATTCTCCGGCCCCACGACAAAGCGGAGCATATCTTCCTTGGCTAGGCTTTCGCGCGTGACAATACAACGGCGAAGCGGGCCCTTTTCGGCGTCCTGAGGCTCGTTCTCCTCAGCACCCTGCCCTTGTGGGTCCTCCTCCTCAGCCATTGTCCCCTTCGGCGAACCAATGCTCGCGCGCGGCCATGATCACCGCATTGGCGGTATCCTCATCCATGGCGCCCTCGCCCAGGATCTCGACCAGCTCGTCGCCCGCCAGATCGGCCAGATCGTCGAGTGTCTTCACGCCCTTCTCGCCCAACGCCACCAGCATGGCCGGCGTCAGCACGTCGAATTCGGCGATGGCATCCTCCACGCCCAATTCGCGGCGCTTGGTGTCCAATTCGGCATCACGGCGCTCGAGGAATTCCACCGCGCGGCGCTTCAACTCAATGGCGATATTCTCATCGAACCCCTCAATCGAGGCAAGTTCCTCATCCTCGACCGCGGCAATCTCCTCCACGGTCGTAAAGCCCTCCTGCACCAGCAGGCCGGCGATCACGTCATCCACATCCAGCCCCTCGACAAAGAGGCCAGTGCGCTTGCGGAACTCTTCCTGACGGCGCTCGGATTCTTCCGCTTCGGTCAGAATATCAACGTCATAGCGGGTCAATTGCGACGCCAGGCGAACATTCTGTCCACGGCGGCCAATCGCCAAGCTCAGTTGGTCATCGGGGACGACCACTTCAACCCGCCGCCCCTCATCATCGAGCAGCACCTTGCTCACCTCGGCCGGGGCCAGCGCATTGACGATGAAGGTCGCATTGTCGGAGGACCAGGGGATGATATCGATCTTCTCGCCCTGCAACTCCGCCACCACCGCCTGCACGCGCGAGCCGCGCATACCCACGCAGGCGCCCACCGGGTCAATCGAGCTGTCGCGCGAGATCACCGCCATCTTGGCCCGCGAGCCCGGGTCGCGCGCCACCGCCTTGATCTCGATGATGCCGTCATAGATTTCCGGCACTTCCTGGGCGAACAGCTTGGCCAGAAACCCCGGATGGGTGCGGCTGAGAAAAATCTGCGGCCCGCGAGCTTCCTCGCGCACGTCATAAATATAGGCCCGCACCCGGTCACCATTCTTGAACGCCTCGCGCATGATCGTCTCATCACGCCGCAGCAGCGCCTCGGCCCGGCCGAGATCCACCATCAGGTTGCCGTATTCCGTGCGCTTGACCACGCCATTGATGATCTCGCCCACCCGGTCCTTATATTCCTCGAACTGCTTGCGCCGCTCCACCTCGCGCACGCGCTGAACGATGACCTGCTTGGCCGTCTGCGCCGCGATCCGGCCGAAATCGATGGGCGGCAGCGGGTCGATGATGAACTCGCCGGCCTGAATGCCGGGGCGGATCTTCTGGGCGATGCGCAGCGGAATCTGCGTATCCTCATTCTCCACCGGCTCCGCCTCAACCACCTCAGTCCAGCGCGACAGCCGCACCTCGCCATTGCGCTTGTCGATGGTGGCGCGGATGTCCTTCTCCAGCCCATATTTGGCCTTGCCGGCCTTGCCCATGGCCTGCTCCATGGCATCGAGCACCTCGTCGCGCTCGATCATTTTTTCCCGGGCGACCGCATCCGCCACCAGCAGCAATTCCGGGCGAGCGACGCTGACATCGAGAGCCATTTCAGTGTTCCTTGGCTTTGCCCGCGGGCTTGGCGCCGGCGGGTTGGGTCTTTTTCCCGCGTTTCGGCGGGCGGGGTGGGGTATCCTCAGCCTCAGCCTCGGCCTCGTCATCAAGGCCGCTGGCTACGGCACCGGCTGTGGCGGCAATCAGCTCATCGGTCAAAATCAGCTTGGCACGGCGAATATTACCGCGCGCCAGGGCAATATCTGAACCATCATCCAGCTTCATGCGCAGGGCAGCATCATCAATGCCCAGCAGCACACCGCGAAACCGCCGGCGGCCCTCCTGCGGAATATTCAGCTCCGCCGTCGCCAGATGGCCGAGGTAATTCAGGTAATCCTTGGTGCGGGTCAGCGGCCGGTCAATGCCCGGGCTGCTCACCTCCAGCATCCATTCGCTCTTGATGGGATCCTCAACATCGAGAATGGCGCTGACCTGATGGCTGATCGCCTCACAGTCAGAGACAGTGAAAACCCGCCCATCCGCCCGATCAGCCATGATCTGCACCACGGGCTTTTCCTTGCCCGACACCTGCACGCGCACAAGCTCATAGCCCATGGCCTCGATCGCAGGCGCAATCGTATCGGCGATTCGGCCCTCAAGCGCGTCATGCACTGGTCGTTCGATGGTCAAACAATGGCCCCAAAACAAAAAAGAGCGGCCCCGCAAGGCCACCCCCAAAGCGATCTGCGATGGATGTGATAGGCCCTAGATAGTGCGCAGCCCATGCCAATGCAAGGCTCTTGGCATGAAGGCTATGCGGCCCTTGGGTCTCTGCATGGGGGGAACTCTGGGTTCGGGAGGGGGTGCTGCGAAAGGCTGGCACGCAGGCATTGGGGAAGGCTCTGCCTTCCCCAAACCCCACCCGCAAAGAGCCGAAAGGCCCTTTGATCCCGATAAATTACCCCTTATCGGGGCGTTTCCACCGTAATGCTGGCACCGCCCAAATTGACACTCGCGGTTCGGCGGTACTGCGTCGTGTAATACCAATACCCCGCCGCGCCGATGGCAAGGCACGCCAGGATGATCACAATCAGGTTGGAATTGGATTTCACGCAGCATCTCCCATCCCCAGGCATCAGGGTTCTGCTGCTGCTAACGCCCCAACCCAGCCCAGGGTTGCGGCCCGCCTCACCCCGCTATGGCATAGGCCGGGCGGCGTGGGTCAGCGCCACCGGCCACCAGGCCCTTCTCCGGCAGGCTCAGCACCGCCTCCACCGCCCCGGCCAGCCAGGTGATCTCCGGCCAATCCTTCACCTCATGGCCCCGCGCCGCCAGCCCATCACGCACCGGCTGCGCCACCCGCTGCTCCACCGCTACCCGCCCCGGAAAATAATCAAACGGTGCAAAACTCGAAGGAAACGCATAGCTGGCAAAGCGCGGCGCCTCGATCGCCTCCTGCAATTCCATGCCGAACTGAAACACATTCAGCACCACCTGCAGCATCGCCTGAATCTGCACATCACCGCCGGGGGTACCAAAGGGCATCACCCCGCCTTCGCGCGTCACCATGATGGCCGGATTGGGCGTCAGCCTCGGCCGCTTGCCCGGCGCCACCCCCGAAGGATGCGCCGGGTCCGGCCGCGACTGACTGCCGCGATTCGAGGGAATAATCCCCAAACCCGGCACCACCGGCGAATTCCATGACCCATCCGAAGGTGTTGCAGCAAAGGCATTGCCCCAACGATCCACCACCGCCGCGAAAGAGGTATCCGCCTCCACCAATGGCAAGTCCAAACCGCTCGCCGCCGGCACCGAAAGCGCCCCCAAAATAGGCGCGGGCATCGCCGGATGCGCCCGCGCCCCCAAGCCCGCCGCCCGCGCCGAAATATGCCCAGGCGAGAGCAGCGCCTCGATAGGCACATCGCAAAACCGCGGATCACCAAAAAACGCCTCACGATCCGCCATGGCCAGCTTCACGCATTCCACCAGCGTGTGCAGGTAATCCTCGGAATTATGCGCCATGCCGCCAATACCCGCCGCCTCGGCCAGCAACAGCGCCTCGGTCAAGGCCGGGCCCTGGCACCATGGCCCGCAGGTCAGCAATTCATGCCCCCGCCAGGGCCGGCGCACCACCGGCTCGATTCGGCTGCGAAACCCCGCCAGATCCTCGGCCGAAAGCCAGCCGCCCTCCGCCTTCTGATGCGCCACAATTGCCGCCGCGATATCGCCGCGGTAAAAAGCCGCATGGGCCGCTTCCAGCCCCGCCTCACGAGTCGGCGCCGCGCGCGCCTCATCGGCCATATATTGCAACGTGGCGGCAAGGTCGGATTGCACAAAGCGCTCCCCCACCTCCGGCACCCGCCCACCGGGCAGAAAAATCGCCCGGTTGCTCTCCCAGCGCTCATATTCCGCGCGGTGGGCCAAAATGCTCTCCCGCAACAGCGGAAACACGGCAAACCCCTCGCGCGCATAGCGAATGGCAAAACTCGCCACATCCTCAAACCGCCAGGTGCCATGCCGCTGCAGCGCGGTGATCCAGGCATCGGGTGCGGCCGGCACCACGGTGCGGCGCACGCCATTGGGGATGGTCCCGCCATGCTCGCGCATAAAAACATCAGGCGGCAGCGCCGCCGGCCAATGCCCCAGCCCGGCAATGCTCTCCACCCGCCCATCGGCCAGCCGGATGAGAATCGGCGCCACCCCCGCCACATTCACCAAATCGGGCAGCAGCACGCCCAGGCACATCCCCGCCGCACAGCCGGCATCAATGGCATTGCCGCCATTCTCCAGAACCGCCATCGCGGCAGTGCTGGCCAGGTAGTGGCCGGCCGAGACGGCGTGGCGCGGGCCATAAACGGTGGGGCGCATGGCGTTTCTCCAAACTGCAACACCACCCTACAGCATCACCAGCCCCCCGAAAGCCGGAGATTGCCAGCCTCGTACTTCCAGCCGAAACTTCCCCCATGGAAGAATCACCCGTCTTCATCAGCCGCGACCCACGCGGCATCGTCACCGCAACCCTCAACCGGCCGCGCTTCGGCAATGCCTATAATGGCGCGCTGCTCGAGGCCCTGATCGAAGGCCTGCGCGCCCTCGCCCCCGACCCCACGGTCCGCGCCCTGGTCATCCGCGGCAATGGCAAGCATTTCCAGGCCGGTGCTGACCTGAATTGGCTGGCCGAAGCCGCCGAATACCCGCCCGATCGCGCCTATGAGGCATCGATGGGCACCGTCACCGCCATGCAATTGCTCAATGAATTCCCCAAACCCACCTTCGCCCTGGTGCGCGGCGCCTGCTTTGGCGGCGGGGCTGGCATGGTATGCTGTGTGGACGTCGCCCTCGCCACCCCTGATGCGCATTTCGGCCTCACCGAGGTGCGGGTCGGCGTCTCGCCCTCGCCCATCTCCACCCATATGGTCAATGCCATAGGCCTGCGCCACACCCGCCGCTACGCCCTGACCGGCGAGCGCTTTGATGCCGCCGAGGCGCTGCGCATCAACCTCGTCCACGAGGTGGTGGCCGAAGACGCGATTGAGGCCCGCCTCGCCCATATACTCGACGAAACCATGCTCAGCGGCCCCACCGCCATGGCCAATACCAAGGACAGCTTCCTCGGCGCCAATGGCCTCAAGCTCGATGCCAGGCAAATGTCGCAACTCGGCCATGAAAGCCGCACCCAGCGCGGCAGCGCCGAAGGCCGCGAGGGTCTGGCGGCCTTTCGCGAGAAACGCCGCCCTGCCTGGTACCAGCCGCCGACAAGCGGCTAAGTCATCCACAAGCAACGTCATCGAACCTTCACGAACTCGAAACAAAGACGACTTGCAGCCAACTTAGAACCGGGGGTTCATGCGGGGGGAGCAATCTCCCCAGTCACACGCTCTGGAGAAACCACCGTGCAAAACGGATTCAATCGCCGCTCGCTCATGCTAGGCGCCGCCACCCTTCCCCTCGCCGGCACCGCCATGGCGCAGCAGGCCACCATCACCGGCGCCGGCGCGACCTTTCCCCGCCCGCTCTATGAGCGCTGGAGCCAGGCAGCGCGCGAACCGCTGAGCGTCACGCTGAACTACCAGTCCATCGGCTCGGGCGGCGGCATCAACCAGATCACCGCCCGCACCGTCGATTTCGGCGCCACCGATGCGCCGCTCACCACGGCCCAGCTCACCGAGCGCAAGCTGCTGCAATTCCCCACCGTGCTCGGCTCCGTGGTGCTCAGCGCCAACCTGCCCGGCGTGGCCGACAATGCGCTGCGGCTGACGCCTGAAGTGATCGTGGACATCTTCTTCGGCCGCATCGCCCGTTGGAATGACCCCAAGATCGCCGAGCTGAACCGCGACATCCGCCTGCCGCCCCTGCCCGTCTCGCCGGCCTATCGTGCCGATGGCTCGGGCACGACCTGGGTCTTCACCACCTATCTCAGCCGCGTCTCCACCGAATGGCGCAACGGCCCCGGTGCCGGCACTGCCATCTCCTGGCCCGCCGGCAATGGCGCGCGCGGCAATGAGGGCGTGTCCAATATCATCCGCAACACCCCCGGCGCCATCGGCTATATCGAGAACGCCTATGCGGTGGTGAACCGGATGACGACGACGCAGATCCGCAACAAGGCCGGCGTCTTCCTCAAGCCCGAAATGCCGCAATTCCTCGCCGCGGCCGCGGCGGCTGACTGGTCGGTGCCAAACTTCGCCGCCGACACAATCGACCTGGCCGACCCCGCCGCCTGGCCGATCACCAGCCCGACCTATATTCTCCTGCCCATCGACCCGCCGGCGGAGAAGGTGGCGGCCAGCCGCAACACCATGCGCTTCTTCGACTGGGCCTTCTCCAATGGCAGCGAGATTGCCGGCCGCCTCGAATACATCGCCCTGCCGCAAAGCGCCCATAGCTTGGTCCGCAGCGCCTGGACCAACAATATCAAGGACCCGGCCGGCGCGGCCGTCTGGAACCCCACCCGCCGCTGATCTCACGGAGCGCGCTGGGCTTGCTTGCCCGGCGCGCCCCTCCCTACACCTTCTCGGAAGGGGCTTCACTTGTCTGACGTCATCACCAAGCGCACCACGCGGCGCAGTTCCGGCGCCTTTGGCGATAGCGTGTTTGAATGGCTGTGCCGCGGCGCCGGCCTGTTGGTCCTGGGCCTGCTGGGTGCCATTATCGTCACGCTCTTCATCGGCGCGCTGCCCGCCTTCCGCCATTTCGGCTTCGACTTTTTATTCAGCACCAAGTGGAACCCGGTGGAGGGGCGCGAGGAATTCGGCGCCGCCATCGCCATCATCGGCACCCTGCTCTCCTCCATCTTCGCCATCATCCTCGCCGTGCCGCTGGCCTTCGGCATCGCCTTCTTCCTGACCGAGTTGGCCCCGCAATGGTTGCGCCGCCCGGTCGGCACGGCGGTGGAATTGCTGGCGGCGGTGCCCTCCATCATCTTTGGCATGTGGGGCCTGTTCATCGTGGTGCCGTTCATCCAGAACCACATCCAACTCGCCTGGGGCGAGGAACTCTCCTCCATCCCGCTGATCGGTTGGGCCTTTACCAGCACAAACTACGCCGGCACCTCGATCTTCGCGGCATCCCTGGTCATCGCCATCATGATCCTGCCCTTCATCGCCGCCACCATGCGCGATGTCTTCGAGCAGGTGCCGGCGGTCTTCAAGGAAAGCGCCTATGGCATGGGGGCCACGCGCTGGGAGGTCGTCTCCCAGGTGGTCATTCCCTATACCCGCATTTCAGTGGCCGGCGGCGTCATGCTGGGCCTGGGCCGCGCGCTGGGCGAGACCATGGCGGTGACCTTCGTCATCGGCAATGCGAACCGCCTGCCAGGTTCGCTCTTCGATGCGACCACCACCATCGCCTCGGTCGTGGCCATGGAATTCCCCGAGAGCCTATCGGGCAGCCTGCAGCAATCGGCGCTGCTGGCGCTGGGTTTCATTCTCTTCATCATCTCGTTCATCGTGCTGGCGGCGTCGCGCTACCTGCTGCGCTCGCGTCTGAAGGGCTGACCCCATGAACGCCTCAACCGCCAAAACCCTGGGCATGCCGCAGAAAAACATCGTCGCGGCACGCGCCCTGGGCCGCCGCCGCCGCCTCGTGGACCAAACGGTGCGCATCTTGTGCATCATCGCCACCCTGATCGGGCTGTTCTTCCTCGGCTCGATCATGGTCACGCTGCTATGGCGCGGTGTCGCCACGCTGGACTGGATCACGCTGAGCCGGGAATTCCAGCCCACCACCTATGGCGACCCTGACGCGCCGCGTGGTGGTCTGCTGCACGCCATCTTGGGCACCTTGGTACAATCCGGGCTGGGCATCCTCATCGGCACGCCGATCGGCATCCTGGTCGGTACCTATCTCTCGGAATATGCCAAGGGCAGCAAGCTGGGCGAAGTGGTTCGCTTCGTCTCCGATGTGTTGCTCTCCGCACCCTCGGTGCTGGTGGGCCTGTTCGTTTACCAGATTCTGGTGCGTCCGGTGGGCGGCTTCTCGGGCATCGCGGGTGCTGCGGCCTTGTCCATCATTGTGATCCCCGTTGTGGTTCGCACCACCGAGGATATGCTCCAACTCATCCCCAATACGCTGCGCGAAGCGGTGGTGGGCCTGGGCGCGCCAAAATGGAAGATGGTCACGCTGGTCTGCTACCGGGCGGCCTTGTCGGGCATTGTCACCGGCGTGCTGCTGGCCTTTGCCCGCATCGCTGGCGAAACCGCACCGCTGCTGCTCACCAGCTTCGGCAATAACGTGGTCAGTTGGAACATGTTCGGCGCCATGGCCAGCCTGCCCATCTCGATCTACCAGCAGGCCAATTCCGGCTTCCCCGACCTGATCCAAATCGCCTGGACAGGTGCCCTTCTCGTCACCCTGGGCGTGCTCACCATCAATGTGGTGGCCCGCATCCTTGTCGCCCGCCGCAAGTAAGGAAATCGTGATGTCGACCACTGAAAACTCCATGTCGGGCAGCTTCGGCGGCGTCGAGGCGCGCTCCAGCGCAGCCCTGAACAGCCAATTGGCCATCGCCGTGCGCAACCTCGATTTCGTCTATGCCACCGGCGGCAAGAAGGCGCTCAACGCCATCAATTTCGACCTGCCCGAGCGCCAAGTCACCGGCATGATCGGCCCCTCGGGTTGCGGCAAATCCACCCTGCTGCGGGTGCTCAACCGGATGTACAGCCTCTACCCCGGCCAAAAGGCCACGGGCGAGGTGATCATGGACGGCAAGAACCTGCTCGATGATGATGTGGACATCAATGAGTTGCGCTCGCGCATCGGCATGGTGTTCCAAAAACCCACCCCCTTTCCCATGACCATTTATGAGAACATCGCCTTCGGTGTGCGCCTGCATGAGAAGCTGTCGAAGTCAGCCATGGTTGAGCGGGTGGAATGGGCCCTCACCCGCGCCGCCATCTGGGGCGAGGTGAAGGACAGGCTGCAATCCTCCGCCATGGGCCTCTCCGGCGGCCAGCAGCAGCGCCTATGCATCGCCCGCACCATCGCGGTGAAGCCCGAGGTGATCCTGTTCGACGAACCCACCTCCGCCCTCGACCCGATCAGCACCCTCAAGATCGAAGAGCTGATCGATGAACTCAAGCGCGACTTCACCATCGCCATCGTCACCCACAATATGCAGCAGGCGGCACGCTGCGCCGACCAGGTGGCCTTCTTCTACCTGGGTGAGTTGATCGAAATCGCCCCCGCGGCGCAGCTCTTCACCAACCCAGCCCAGCCGAAGACCCAAGAATACATCACCGGCCGCTTCGGCTGAGGAAGGACGGCACCATGCCCAGCAGTGAAACCCCGCATATCGTCCGCAGCTATGAGGAAGATCTCAAGCGCCTGCGTGACATGATCGCCCGCATGGGCGGCCTCGCAGAGCGCCAGGTGGCCGATAGCGCCAGCGCCCTCATCCGCCGCGACACCGAACTCGCCGCCGAAGTGGTGTCGCGCGACGCCCAATTGGACGCGCTGGAGCGCGAGATCGAGGCCTTCTGCGTGAGGCTCCTCGCCCTGCGCCAACCCATGGCCGGCGATCTTCGCCTCATCGTCACCTCAATGAAGATCAGCTCGGATCTGGAGCGCATCGGCGATTACGCCCGCAATGGCGCCAAGCGCGCCATCGTCATCTCCAGCCAGCCGCAATTCGCCAGCCTCAACGGCTTCTGCCGCCTCGCCCATCTGGTGCAGGAAAACCTCAAAGGTGCCATCGACGCGCTGGTCAATGATGATCTCGCCCGCGCCGATGAGGTCTGGAACGCCGATCAGCCGGTCGATGACATCTATAACGGCATCTTCCGCGAATTGCTGACCTTCATGATGGAAGACCCGCGCAACATCACCGCCGCCACCCACCTGCTCTTCGTGGCAAAGAACCTCGAACGCATCGGCGACCACGCAACCAATATCGCCGAGCGCGTCCATTACGCCATCAGCGGCCATATCCTGCCCGATGAGCGGCCAAAATCCGACAGCTCCGCCTATGCCGTCGTCCGCCCACCGCAATGATAGGAGCAGCACGCATGCCTGAAGGCTTCCCCGGTATGGCCAAGCCCACCATTCTCATCGTCGAGGATGAGGCGCCCCTGCTGACTCTGCTGCGCTACAACCTGGAAAAACAGGGTTTCCGGGTAGAGGAGGCGACAGATGGCCAGGAAGCCCTGCTGCGCGTCGCGGAAAACAAACCCGATCTGGTCCTGCTGGACTGGATGCTGCCCTCCCTCTCCGGCATCGAGGTTTGCCGCCAGATCCGCCGCCGCCCCGCCACCCGGGACCTGCCGGTGATCATGGTCACCGCCCGCACCGAGGATCAGGACGCCGTGCGCGCCCTCGATATCGGCGCCGATGACTACATCACCAAGCCCTTCGCGGTGGAAGCGCTGCTCGCGCGCATCCGCGCCCTGCTGCGCCGCTCGGGCACCGTGCCCACCAAGGGCACCCTCACCTTCCTCGATCTGTCGATGGATCAGGACGCCCATCGCGTGGTGCGCAATGGCCGGGCCCTGCATCTGGGCCCGACGGAATACCGCCTGCTGGAATTCTTCCTCATGCATCCCGGCCGGGTTTTCTCGCGCGAGCAAATGCTCGATGCCGTCTGGGGCCGCGACATCCATGTCGAGCCGCGCACCGTGGATGTGCATATCCGCCGCCTGCGCAAGGCGATCAACGCCGAGGGCGAGGTGGATATCATCCGCACCGTGCGCAGCGCCGGCTACGCGCTGGACCGCGAAGAGGTATAAGCCCCGCCAACCCCTTGCAGAGCCCGGCGCCAGCCCCGAAGCTGGCGCCCAAGCAATTGGGGGTTTGGAAATGGTCTATCATCCGTCATGGCGCGGCCTGAGTTTTCACGATCAGGTGCCCACCGGCACCACCTCGCCCCGCGCCTATCTGGAGGCCTGCCTGGAGCGCATCGCCGCGCATGAGCCGGTGGTGCAAGCCTTCGTCACCCTCAATATCGAAGGCGCCCGCGCCGCCGCCGATGCCGCCACCACCCGCCGCGCCGCCGGCCGCCCGCTCTCGCCCATCGATGGCATGCCCATCGCCATCAAGGACCTGATAGAGACCGCCGATATGCCCACCCAAATGGGCTGCGCCGCCTATGAAGGCCATTGGCCCCGGCGGGACAGCGCCATGGTGGGGGCGCTGCGCGAGGCCGGCGCCATCATCCTGGGCAAGACCGTCACCACCGAACTTGGCATGAGCGAACCCGGCCCCACCACCAACCCCTGGAATGCCGCCCATACCCCCGGAGGCTCCTCCTCGGGCAGTGCAGCCGCGGTCGCCGCCGGCTTCGTACCCGTGGCCATCGGCACCCAGGTGGCCGGATCCATCATCCGCCCCGCCGCCTATTGCGGCAATTGGGCGCTCAAACCCACCCAGGGCGGCATTCACCGCGGCGAGCGCCAGGGCACCAGCCAATCCACCGCCGGCCCGCATGGCAATACCGCCGAGGATATCTGGGCCGTCGCCCGCGAAATCTCCTCCCGCCTGGGGGGCGACCCCGGCACACCCGGCGTGATGGGCCCCATGGCCACCCCCGGCCCCCGCCGCCCCATGCGCCTCGCCATCATGCGCACCGAATGCTGGCCGCGCATCGACGCCACCTCCCAAGCCGCCTTCGAGCGCTTCGTCCGCAGCCTCGATGTCGAGATTCTCTGGCCCGAGGACCACCCCCTGCTCGCCGCCCTTGAGCGCGCGCTCTCTCAGGCCATGGCCATCGGCACCCGCATCACCGCCTTCGAGAATCGCTGGGCCTATCGCAGCCTGCCGCGGGATAAAATCTCGGCGAGGATGCGCGCCAGGCTCGATGCCTCCGCCACCGCCACCGCCGATGACTACGCCTCCCTCCTCGCCGAGCGCGCCGCCATGCGCGCCGCCCATGCCGCCATCGCCCCGCTGGCCGATGCGCTGATCGCCCCCGCCTGCCCCGGCCCCGCGCCGCTCTGGAACCCCCAGGCGCCCGACGCCGCCGCCAACCCCCGCCCCACTGGCGACCCTTCCTGCAATGCCGGCACCTCGGCGCTCGGCTGCCCCGCCGTCACCCTGCCCATGCTGGCGGTGGGCGGCCTGCCCATGGGGGTGCAACTCATCGGCCAGCCGCATCAGGATGCGCAGATGCTCGCCTTGGCACGCTGGCTCCACGCCGCCGCCGCACCCGTGGCGATGTGAGCATAGTCGCATTGCTGCGCCTGCCGGATTACCGGCGGGTGTGGCTGCTGGGTGGCATCGCCAATGCCATGCGCTGGCTGGAAATCCTGGCCGGCACGCTCTGGGTGTTCGAGCAAACCGGCTCGGCGCTGGCGGTCTCGGCCGTGGTGATGATGCGCGCTTTGCCCATGCTGCTGCTCGGCGCCATGGCCGGCGCCCTGGCCGAACGCTTCGACCGAAGGCTGGTCCTGGCCGGCCTCCAAGCCACTTCCGCCGTCTCGGCCGGCTTGGTGGTGCTGCTGGCGGTGACGGGCCTGCTGCAACCCTGGCACCTCATGGCCCAGGGGCTGATCGCCGGCCTCTCCTGGTCGGGCGAGATGGCCACGCGGCGGCGCATGGCGGCCGATCTGGCGCCACCGGGCGAGATCGTGCGCGCCATCGCCTTCGATACCCTCACCGGCAGTTGCACCCGCGCCCTCGGCCCGCTGCTGGGCGGCGCGCTGTTTCAATGGACGGGCCTGGCCTTCGCCGTCGCCATAGCCTGCTTTTTCCACCTGGTGGCGCTGGGCCTGGTGCTGCGCATCCGCCCACCGCCCCGCCCGGAAGGCCCGCTGCCCCCCCTCTCCTTCGCCGGCATTGCCGAGGCCGCCGCCTTCGCCCGCCGCGAACCCCGCCTGCGCCTCGTGCTGGCGATGACCCTGGTGATGAACATCTTCGCCTTCGCCTATGGCGCCGTGCTGCCGGCCTTCGGCGCGGTGGCCTTTGGCGTCTCCGGCGCCGCAATCGGCCTGCTGGCAGCAGCCGAGCCCTTCGGCGCGCTGCTGGGTGGGCTATGGCTCACCCTGCGCCCCGGCCGCCCGCCCGGGCCGGCCAGCTTCGTGCTCGGCTCGGCCAGTTTTTTGGTCCTGCTGCTGCTGGTGGCGCAGGTGCCGTCCTATTGGCTGGCGCTGGGGCTGCTGTCGCTGGGCGGCTTGGGCACGGCGCGCTTCTCCGCGCTGCAAACCTCCATCGCCATGTCAGCGGCCCCTCCAGCCATGCGCTCGCGCGTGCTGGGCCTGGTCACCACCTGCATCGGCTGCAGCCCGCTGGGCGTGCTGGCCATGGGCGCACTGGCCGATGGGCTGGGGCCAAGGCTGGGGATGGTGGTGATGGCGGGGGCTGGGTTGGCGGTTTTGGCGGTTTTTTTGGTGCGGGAAAGGCTGCGGGAGGGCGGACAAAACCACTGACCGATCACCGCGCCGGCGATCATAACCCGCCGCCCCCCCCGCCCGCACACCATAAACCTTGCCTTTACCGGTAAATTTTCCTATAAAACCCCAGCGCTGTTTGACATCCCCATCCGCCCCCAAACACCACATCCTGTGGCCCAACACCCCAACCACACCAAATCTGGTATTTGTCCGAATACAACACTTTTCCGACCATCACCCCACCCGGTCGCCATAGCCCTCCGGATGAGCCACATGCCAATCCCAGGCCGTGCGCACAATATCATCCAGCCTGTCATGCACCGGCCGCCATTGCGTCTCCGCCTTGATCCTGGCCGAACTCGCCACCAGCACCGGCGGGTCCCCCTCGCGACGCGGCCCGATATGATGCGGCACCTTCTGCCCAGACACCCGCTCAATCGCCGCAATCACCTCAAACACCGAATGCCCGGCACCATTGCCCAGATTATAAGCGACCGAGCCCTCCTCCAGCCGTGGCAGCACCGCCAGATGCGCCGCCGCCAGATCCGCCACATGCACGTAATCGCGCATCGCCGTGCCATCGGGCGTGTCATAATCCGTGCCGAATACACTCACGGGCGTCGTCCGCCCCAACGCCCCCATAATGGTCCGCGGGATGAGATGCGTCTCAGGGTCATGATCCTCCCCCGCCCGCCCCCCCGGGTCAGCCCCGGCCGCATTGAAATACCGCAGGCAAGCGCTGCGCAGCCCATGCGCGGCTTGCGCCCAGCCCAGCGCCTTCTCCACCATCAGCTTGCTCTCGCCATAAGGGTTCACCGGTATCGCAGGCGCATCCTCGGCAATGGGAATATCCCGCGGCACGCCAAAAATCGCCGCCGTGGAACTGAAGACGAAGCGCAATACCCCCGCCTTCACCGCAGCCTCCGCCAGCCCCACCGAATTATTCACATTGGCCCGGACATAATGCAGCGGCTGGCGCATGCTCTCCCCCACCAGCGAGAGCGCCGCCAGGTGAAACACCGCATCAAACCGCCAGCCGGCAAACACCTCCGCCACATCTTTGGCAGAGCCCAAATCCGCCTTGACGAACGCAGCCCCCGGCGCCACGGCAGCGCGATGGCCGGTGGAGAGATTGTCCAGCACCACCACCTCATCGCCGCGATCCAACAGCGCCAGAACAACATGGCTGCCAACATAGCCGGCACCGCCGGTGACGAGATAACGGGCCAAGGCGCATACTCCAAAACAATCCAGGGTCAGGCTTTTCTACCAGCGCTTTATGGCCAAGAAACGGCAGGTCAGGCCCGCCGCCGCCACGCGGCCCAGAGCAATGCCAACCGATCCGCCGTGCCGCGCTGCCGTGGCCGCCCCGCCGCCAGCCGCCGCAAATCCCGCCGGGCCAGCACGGCCGGCAGCGCCGCCGCCAGCAACCCCGGCGCCCAGCCCCGCGGCCGCGGCGGCATACCATCCGCCGCCAGCCGGGCCACCAGCGGCGCCAGGCGCTGCGGCGCGGCCATCGCCTCATGCAGGCTCAAACCAGCACCGGCCAGCGCATCCAGCGGCAAAAGGCACCGCCCCCGCGCCGCCAGGGCCTCCACATGGCCCAGCAAGGCTGCCAGACCCTGCGCCGCGCCCATCGCCTGCAGCGCCACCAACTCCGCCGGTGCCGCCCCCAGCAGCCGCCCCGCCGCCACCGCAAAACCGCCATGGCTGCCGCGCAGGTAGGCGGCGAAGGCCCCCTCGCTGGGGATGCCCTCCTCATCCAGCTCCGCCTCACGCGCATCGGCCATGGCCAGCAAATCCTCGCGCAGCAGCAGCCCCTCAGCCATGGCAGCGCAGAGCGGCGTCGCCACCTCATGCCGGCGCGGCGCCTCCAGCGCATCGCGCCACCATTGCAGCCGAATGGCCGCGATCATCGGATTGCTCGCCACCTCCCGCGCCCGGCCGAGTTCATGATGATAGGCAATGAGCGCAAACAGCGCCTCACGCCGCTCCGGCGGCGCGAAAAGGGCGCAGAAAAAACGGTCCGGCTCGCGGGCGCGGGCCAGGGCGCCGATTTCAGACAGGGCTTGCGGCATGGCCTTGTGTAATAGGTTGGTTGACGCCCCGCCAGTCGCCGCTTACCTCGCTACCATCCCAACAGGAGCAACCAAAATGCCCTTCAGCCTTCCCTCCCTGCCCTATTCCGTCTCCGCCCTTGCCGCCAATGGCATGTGCCAGGAGACGCTGGAACTGCATCACGGCAAGCATCACAATGCCTATGTGACGGCCCTGAACGGCCTGATCGACAGCAAGGGCCTCACCGGCAAGAGCCTGGAGACCATTGTGGCCGAGGCTGGCCGCGCCGGCGCCGATGGCCTGCCCGTGCTCAACCAAGCCGGCCAGCATTGGAATCATGACCTGTTCTGGCAGGTGATGTCCCCCAATGGCGGTGGCGACAAGCTGCCCGCCAAGCTGGCTGCCAAGATCGACAGCGACCTCGGTGGCCTCGCCGCCTTCAAGGAAGCCTTCAAGGCCGCCGGCGTCACCCAGTTCGGCTCCGGCTGGGCCTGGCTGATCATCGCCCCCGATGGCAAGCTGAAGGTGACCAAGACCGCCAATGGCGCCAACCCGCTCTCCACCGGCGAAGGCCAGCCGATCCTCGGCGCCGATGTCTGGGAGCACGCTTATTACCTCGACTTCCGCAATGTCCGCCCCAACTACCTCGACAATTTCCTGAACAAGCTGGTGGCTTGGGATGTCGTCGAGAGCCTGATGGAAAAGGGTGGCCTGACCACCGGCCAGACGGCCTGAAAAGGCCAAACCCATCCTCGCGGCGCCCCGCCGCGAGGATGGTATTATCTCAGCCCAGCGCCAGCAGCGCGGCGGCAAAAGCCTCCGGCGCCTCCTGCGGCGGGTTGTGACCCACGCCAGGCAATACACGGCGCTCAAAGCGGCCGGTGAAACGTGCTGACGGCTCAGACGGGGCCGGGTTCACCCCGTCGCTGCCGCCATGAATATCAATGCTGGGCACGGTGATATCGGGCTGCGCCGCCAGCGCCGCCTCCATGCCGTAATGCACCGCATCGCCGGGCACCAACCCGTAGCGGTGGCGATAGGAATGCACCACCGTCTCGACATAATCCGCATTGTGCCAATGCGTGGCGGAGGCTGCGAATTCCGCCTCGGAGAAGCGCCAATCGGGCGACCACATAGACCAGAGCAGCCGGGCGAATTCCTCGCGGTGACGGGCCAGGCCCAGCGCACCGCGCTCACCATGCAAATACCATTGATACCAGTGGCGCATCTCACGATCCGGCAGCGCGGGCTCGCCGCTGCGGGCGATGTCCTGGATATTATAGCCAGTGCAGGTCACGAGCCCCGCGCAGCGCGAGGGGTGGAGGGCTGCGATGATGCAGGCCGCCCGCCCGCCCCAATCATAGCCGGCCAGAAGCGCCTGCGGGATTGCCAGCGCATCCATCAGCGCCAGCAAATCCGCCCCCAGCGCCGCCTGCGCGCCGGAGCGCAGCACGCCGGACCTCAGCCGGGTTTCGCCATAGCCGCGCAAATGCGGCACCAGCACCCGCCGCCCCGCCAAATGCGGCAGCACCGCATCATAGCCGCGGGCGGAATAGGGGAAGCCGTGCAGCAGAATGATGGGCAGGCCATCTTCCGGCCCATGCTCCTCCACGGCGATGATCGCCTGGGGGGTTTCCACCAGGCGCATCATCGGATCAGGCCTTGGCGTCGTTGGCGGCCTGCGGCTTGATCACGCTGCCGATGGTGCCGCGCACCAGGGTGACGCGGACATTGGGCGCAATCTCGGCCTCGATCTCATCCGAGCCTTCGGTGACCTTCTTGATCTCCGCCACGATACCGCCGGCGGTGATCACCTTATCGCCGCGCTTGAGTTCGCTGAGCATGCCGCGATGCTCCTTCATCTTCTTCTGCTGCGGGCGGATGAGCAGGAAATAGAACACCACGAAGATGAGGATCAGCGGGGCCAGCTGCATCACCATGGCGCCAGCACCGGCTGCGTCCTGCGCGTAGGCGGGCGAGATGAACATGGGTTAAGGCTCCGTAAGGTTTGTGTTGGACCGGAACCTAGCGGCGTGCCCGGGCGCGTCAAGCGCCGCATGCGGGCGGGGTGCTGGACGTGGCGCCGCATCCGGGCCAAACGCGCGGCCATGACAAGCCTGAACGACGCCCTTCTTCTCCGCATCGCCGAAGCGCTGGAGCGCCTCGCACCCCCGCCGGCCGACCGCCTCAGCCTCGATGGCGCCGATGCTTTCGTCTGGCATCCCGGCCCGCCGGCCAGGCTCGATCCCGTGCCGCATGTCGCGCGCGTCGAACTCACCCTGCTGAAGGGTGTGGAGCGACAAAAGGCCATTCTGATGGAGAATACCCTGCGCTTTGCGGCGGGGTTCACCGCCAATAACGCCATGCTCTGGGGTGCGCGCGGCACCGGCAAATCCTCACTGGTCAAGGCCGCCCATGCGGCGGCGAATGAGGCGCATCCCGGTGCGCTGGTGCTGTTGGAAATCCAGCGCGAGGATATCCGCACCCTGCCCGACCTGCTCAATGTGCTGCGCCTGCAAAGCCGCCGGGTGCTGGTGTTTTGCGATGACCTCTCCTTCGAGCGCGAGGATGCCGATTATAAGGCGCTCAAGAGCGTGCTCGATGGCGGCATCGAGGGAAGGCCGGCCAATGTGCTGTTCTATGCCACCTCGAACCGTCGCCATTTGATGCCGCGCGACATGATCGAGAACGAGAAATCCACCGCCATCAACCCAGCCGAGGCGGTGGAAGAGAAGGTGTCGCTGAGTGACCGCTTCGGTTTGTGGATCGGCTTCCACAACACCGATCAGGATACTTTCTTTGCCATGATCGAGGGCTATGCCGAGGCGATGGCGCTGCCGATCGAGACTGAAGCGCTGCGCCGCGCTGCGGTGGAATGGTCGGTCACCCGAGGCGGGCGCTCGGGGCGGGTGGCCTGGCAATTCATCCAGGATATGGCGGGGCGGCTGGGCGTGAAGCTCTGATCCACCGCCTTGGTAGCGGCGGTGATGCGGCATTTGTTCTCAGCGACTTGCTTTATTTGGCCCTTATTTTCTGAGCGGATGGCAGTGGGTGGCAGGGCTTGCCGCCGCCGAGCCTGGGCCTGGCTGTGCAGTTCAGCGCAGGCTCGGCCAATCTGCGCGGCGCAGCATGGGCAGTTTGCGGCGCGCTGACGGCCAGTGCTGCGGGTGATGCAACCTCGCGCGGGGTGATTCGCAGGGCTGTTGCAGTTTTGCCGCCACAGTGTGGCATTGCGCGATTATGCGGATGGATGAAGGAAAATCCTCCGATCAGGCAAAGTTATCCACAGGCCACTTCCGCAAATCACGCGAAATTACCCATTGTATCAATTTTCGCGGTTGCCGCCTCATCCCCGGCACGGGACACAACGCGGCAGGAACGGGTCAGTTGCACCCGTGGGGCTTCAGAAGGAATATTGGATGCGGTATCGCACGCTGGCGCTCGGTTTTTGTCTCGGCCTCGGCTTCACCGCATTGCCGGTGGTGGCGCAGGCGGCCAGGCCCGATGCCCGCAACGCGCAACCCAATGACAGCGCCAGAGCATCCACCGCTCGCAGCGGCGCGGCCGCTGCCACCACCCGCCCGCGCACCACGCAGGCCAGAAACCGCAGCGCCCTGGGCTACTCCGCGGGCATATCCTGCGTGCCCTATGCCCGGCAGGTGACCGGCATGGAGATTTCCGGCAATGGGCGTGATTGGTGGTATAATGCCGCCGGCCGCTACGCCCGTTCCAGCCGCCCAGAGCCGGGCGCCATCCTCTCCTTCCCCGCCTCGGGCGGTATGCGCTCGGGCCATGTCGCGGTGGTAAGCCGCGTCATCAATAACCGCCTCATCGAGATCGACCATGCCAATTGGGGCGGCCCGGGCATCCGCCGCGGCTCGATCATGCAAGGCGTGGATGTGATGGATGTCTCGGCCAATAATGACTGGACCCAGGTGCGGGTGCAGGTGGGCTGGAGCAATGAGAATTTCGGCCGGCCTTATTCAACCCATGGCTTTATCCTCAACCGCCCCGATACCGGTTCGGATACTGACTTCGCCTCCTATGGCATCTCCGGCCGGCAAAGCAGTGCGGTGTGGCATGCTGGCTCACGCGCCTCAATGCGAGCCGTGGCCTATCGCCCGGGGGCGCCCAGCCGCCGCAACGAGGCGCGCACCTCGCGCTAACGGGAACTGCACAAGGCTGCTGGTGGCGGAAAAGAAAGAGCGAGGGGCTTTGCCCTCTCGCGCTCTCCCCCCCAGGGTCGACATATATGTCGATAATTTTATTGGACCTTTGATATTTTTGAGATCCAATTTTATTTATAAACTCTCACTATATTTATCATAAAATAATATTTAATAGTATTTTCATTCCCTCAAACATTTCCAACTGAACGAATTATGTGAAAAACCCGCAGTTGAATGAAGGTGCAGGAAACTAAGTTTCCTGCTGGGGTGCTCGAGGGGCAAAGCCCCTCG
>NZ_JBBARU010000020.1:0-43349 GCF_040399605.1 Rhodovarius sp.
TGAGCGTGATGCTGCGGCGGCCGATGCTGCCGAGGCGGTGCTGCGCGCACCCTTTGCCGTGCTGGACAAGGCGCTGGCCGCGACGGGCTATCTGGCGGGCGGGCGCTTCACCGTGGCTGATATCAATGTGGCGGAGATTATTCGCTACGCCGTGGCGGCGCCGGCGCTGTTCGAGGCCAATCCACATGTGAAGGCGTGGCTGGCGGCCTGCCATGCGCGGCCGGCGTTTCAGCGGATGTGGGCGGAGCGGGATGCTGAGCCGGCCTGAGGGCGGCAGGCTGCGGGAAGACCTGGGTAGGATCGAGGGGCTTTGCCCCTCGAGCACCCCAGCAGGAAACTTAGTTTCCTGCACCTTCGTTTAATTGTTGGGTTTATGTTGTAATTCACTTGGACTAAATTTTGTTGAAGTAGACATACTATAGTAAACTTATTTTTTGAATTTTTTCGAATGTAGGAAAATTTTCGACATACATGTCGAGCCTGGTGGGAGAGCGCCAGAGGGCAAAGCCCTTTCGCCGTTTGTATTGCCACAAGCGCCTGTCGGCCGCCTGTCAGGATTGCCCTAGCACCCAGCCTTCCCAGCGCTGAATCCATGGGTCTTCCGGCACATGATCGGCGCGGCGGCCATCGAGGACTTGCAGCATGCAGAGCAGGCCGATGAGGCAATCCAGCCTGTCCTCGCCGGCGGTGTCGTGGCCGAAGCCATCGGTGATGGCGGCGGAGAGGGCGGGTTCGGGGTGGGCCTGGGCTTGGGTGAGAGCCTGGTGCAGGGCGGGGGCCAGGGCGCGGCGGGCGGTTTGGTCGCGTTTGCTGCCTGGGAGTTTGAGGCCGAGTTGGCGCATGGCTTCGGCGGGGTAGACCTCGGCCAGGACGGCCCGGCCGGGGCGGAGGAGGGCTTGCAGGCGGCCTTCGAAGGGCCAGAGGGAGAGCGGCGCGCCGGCTTGCAGGGCCGGGGCCAGCCAGTCCCGCCAGGCGGCGATGGCGGCCTTGCCGGATTGATTGGCGCCGAGCGTCCAGAAGAGCGGGGCGCCGGCGGGGCGGAGCGGGGTTGCACGGTCACAATGGCGCGACAGATCGGCCGCACTTGCCATGCCCAGGGCCTGGGCGTGGGAGAGGCGCGTCATGCCCTTCACGGCGCGGGCGGGGTAGAAGGGGCGGGCGCGGCTGATGGTGGTGAGGGTTTCGTTCACCTCGAAGAATTCTGGCGTGGTGAGGCGGGCGCGGAGAAAGGCGGGGAAATCGGCCTCGGTGCAATGGGTGGCATAGGCGCGGGGCAGGCCCAGGGGCAGGTCCAGGCCCATAAAGACTGGCGGGCCTTCGGCGAGCAGGGGGCGGAGCAGGGCCATGGGCTCGCCCACCAGCCGGGGGGCGGCGGTGTGCCATGTATTGTTTCGCCGCCGTGCCAGGGCGTGGTAGCGTTTGGGGGTATGCATTGACCAATCGGCATGCAGCGCAATCATCTCCGGAGCCCCGCATGAGCATCACACGACCTGATGGCAGCTACAGCGCCGTCGCGAAGATTTTTCATTGGGTGAGCGTGCCCTTGATTGTGTTGGCGCTGCTGAGCGGGGTGGTGATTGGCCATATCAAGGATCCCTCGAAGATGGGGTTTTACGCGATCCATGAAAGCCTGGGGTTGACGCTGTTGATATTGGTGCTGGCGCGGCTGGCCTGCCGGCGCTTCAGCCCGCCGCCGCCGCTGCCTGGGGATCTGCCGGGGTATTTGCGCAAGGCCTCTGCCGCCACCCACCATATGCTTTATGCCGCGCTGGTGGCGCAGCCGGTGCTGGGGTTTTTCGCCAGCAATGCCTTTGGTTTTCCGATGCAGGGGGCGACAGCCTATCTCGGTTTCATCGACTTGCCAAAATTCATGAATGCCTGGGAGGGATTGGCCAAGCCCCTGATGTGGCTGCATGGCTGGCTGGGCTGGCTGCTGCCGGTGCTGATCGCCGCCCATGTGGCGGCGGCGATCTATCACCATGCCATCCGCCGTGATGGCACGCTGATGCGGATGCTGTGAGGGCCTATAGCGGTTTTTGCGCGCGTTCGAGCAGGCGGGAGAAGAAGCCGGGCTTTTTGGCGGGGGCTTGTGGTTCGGCGGCGGCCGCGGCCTCGCGTGCGGCGGTGGCGGCTTCCTCGCGGGCGCGCTTTTCCTTCTGGGTGAGCCATTTATCCAGGCTCATGCCGGCTTTCGCCGCCCGCTTGGCTTCATAGGCGCGCTGGCCTTCGGTGAGTTTGCTGGCGTCCATGGTGATCTCCTGAAGTGCTGTTGTGGCGCGGGGCGATGGACGCTGGCAAGGGGCGGGCGGCTGGCGCAGAATGGGGCCATGGAAGCACGGGTGAAATCAGAGATCTGGGTGAGCATGGCGATCCGGCTTTCCAATGCCGCCGGCCGCCCGGCGATGCAGTTGCGCCGGGGGGACCCCGATAGTGGCGGCTTTTTGTGTGTGTTGTTGGGGCGGGGGGGGGTGGTGGTGCTCTCCCAGGCGCGCGATGCCGAGGGGCGCCCGGCCTGGATGCGCGGCACTGGCCCAGCGCCGGTGGAGCAGGCGGTGGCGGATGCCTATGTCGAGCGGCAGGTGAAGCGCGACCCTGATCTTTGGGTGGTGGAATTCGAGGCGCCGGATTACCTGCCGCCTTTTGAGGGGCGGATTTTGTAGGGGATTATTTGGCCGCCTTGGCGATGGGCGGGATGAACTGCGCCTCGGTGTCCCAGGGGAAGAGAATCCAGGTATCCTGGCTGACCTCGGTGATGAAGCTGTCCACCAGATCGCGGCCGGCGGGTTTGGCGTAGATGGTGGCGACATGGGCGCCGGGCAGCAGGGCGCGGACCACCCTCAGCGTGGTGCCGGTGTCCACCAGATCATCGATGATGAGCCAGCCGGTGCCATCACCGGCGGCGGTGGCCTGTTTCATCACCTGGGGCTCGCCGCGGCTTTGCTCATCATAGGTGACGACGGAGATGGTCTCTATCACCCGGCATTCCAGTTCACGCGCGACGATGGCGGCGGGGATGAGGCCGCCGCGGGTGATGGCGACGATGCCCTTCCAGGGGCCGCCATGCAGCAGGCGCCAGGCAAGGGCTTTGCTGTCACGGTGCAGTTGGTCCCAGGTGACGGTGAAGTAGCGTTGGGTCATTTTTTCTAGAACATCCTTCCGCCATTGGGCACCGCCTGGTCGGGGGCGAGCAGCACCACGGCACCTTGGGCATCGGGCATGCCCAGCACCAGGATTTCGCTCATGAATTTGCCGATCTGCCGGGGCGGGAAATTTACCACCGCCGCCACTTGGCGGCCGAGCAGCGCCTGGGGCGTGTAATGCACGGTGAGTTGGGCTGAGGTCTTCTTCACGCCGATCTCCGCGCCGAAATCGACCCAGAGTTTGATCGCGGGTTTGCGCGCCTCGGGATAGGGCTCGGCCTGGATGACCGTGCCGACCCGGATGTCCACACGCTCGAAATCGTTCCAGGAGATGGGATCGGCCATGCGATGGGCGCTTAGCGGCTGTGCGCCATGGAGGAAAGGGGGGCGCTTGCCGGTTGGGCTGCCCTGTGCAATCCGAAATGTGACGAGAAGGAAGTCCAAGATCATGCGCGATTTTCATGCCCCGGGCCGCAGCCCGGTCATTTCCGGCCGTGGCATGGCCGCGACCTCCATGCCGGCGGCGACGCTGACGGCGTTGGATATTCTGCGCTCGGGCGGCAATGCGGTGGATGCCGCCATTGCGGCGACCGCGGTGCTGGGGGTGATTGAGCCGCAGAGCACTGGCATTGGTGGTGATTGCTTCGTGCTCTATGCGCCGGCCGGCACGGGCAAGGTGATTGCCATGAATGGCTCGGGCCGTGCGCCGGCGGGGGCGACGCCTGAGGCGCTGCGCGCCCGCCAGGTGACGGCGCTGGAACCCACCAGCGCGCATTCGGTGACCATTCCTGGTGCCATTGGCGCCTGGGAGAAGCTGAGCCGCGCGCATGGCCGCAAGGGGCTGGATGAATTGCTGGAGCCGGCGGCGCGCTTTGCCGAGGGTGGCTTTCACGTTCATGCCCGCGTCGCCACGGATTGGGCGGATGCGGCGGGCAAGCTGGCCAAGAATGCGGCTGCGGCGCGGCATTATTTGCCCGGCGGTGTGGCGCCGAAGATGAGCGATAAGATGGCCTTCCCGGCCCTGGCCCGCACGCTGCGCAATATTGGCCAGCATGGCGCGAAGGCGTTTTACGAAGGTGCTGCGGCCGCCGATATGGTGAAGGCGCTCAATGCGCTGGGTGGTCTGCACACCGAGGAAGATTTTGCCAATGGCCGCGAGGCGGCGGAGTTCGTCACGCCGATCAAGACCCGCTGGAAGGGGATGGATGTCTTCCAGTGCCCGCCCAATGGCTCGGGCATGATCGTGCTGGAGATTTTGAATATTTTGGGCAATCTGCCGACTGCCGAGCAGGGGCCGCTGAGTGCCGAGCGCTTCCATCGGCATATTGAGGCGGCGCGGCTGGCTTATCGGGACCGTGATGCCTTCCTCTCTGACCCGGCCTTCTTTGATGTTCCGGTGGAAAAGCTGCTGAGCCCGGAATATGGCGCGGCGCTGGCGCGGTTGATCTCTGATGAGCGGGCGATGGCGATGATGCCGCTGGCGGGCGAAAGCGACCTCGCCCGGCATAAGGACACGATTTACATGTGCGTCGTCGATGAGGAGGGCAATGCCTGCTCCTTCATCAACTCGCTGTTTGAGAGTTTTGGCTCGGGTATTCTGGCCGAGGAATCGGGGGTGATGCTGCAGAATCGCGGCTATGGCTTCCGGCTGGAGGAAGGCCACCCGAATTGCATCGGGCCGAATAAGCGGCCGATGCACACCATCATTCCCGGCATGGTGATGAAGGATAATGAATGCATCATGCCCTATGGCGTGATGGGCGGGCATTTCCAGCCGATGGGGCAGACGCTGTTCCTGACCAATCATTTTGAATATGGCATGGATGTGCAGGAGGCGATTGATGCGCCGCGGCTCTTCCCGCGCCTGGGCAAGGTGCAGGTGGAGAATGGGATTTCGCCGGAGGTGGTGGCCCGGCTGAATGCGCTGGGGCATGAATGCGAGCCCATTGCCAAGCCGCATGGTGGCGGCCAGGCGATCTTCATTGACCGCAAGCGCGGTGCGCTGATCGCGGGAAGTGAGCCGCGCAAGGATGGCTGCGCGATGGGGTATTGAGGGCAGCGGCCGGGCGCGGTTTCAACCCCGCCCGGCATGGCTTGCCATCATTCACCGGGGGGCGTTTCCTTCTGCCCCAAGGGCCGCGTGATGCGGCGAGAGGACACGACACATGACCGAACCCTGCGACCTCACCGCCATTGCGGCCCGCCGCATGATTGGGGCGAAGAAACTCTCCGCGAGCGAGCTGCTGGAAAGCTGCATCGGCCGGATTGCCGCCATCAACCCGGCGGTGAATGCGATGACGGCGATGGATATCGACGCCGCGCGCGCCACCGCCCGGGCGGCCGATGAGAAGACCATGCGGGCGGATCCGCTGCCGCCGCTGCATGGCCTGCCGCTGGGCATCAAGGATCTGGAAGAGACCAAGGGGCTGCGCACCACCTGGGGCAGCCCGATCTTCGCCGACCATATTCCCACCCGCGATGAGGGCATGGTGCGGCGCCTGCGCGAGGCGGGCGGCAATGTGCTGGGCAAGACCAATGTGCCGGAATTCGGCTTGGGGGCGAATAGCCGCAACACCGTCTGGGGTGCCACGGGCAATGCCTTCAACCCGGCCTATAATGCGGCGGGGTCCTCGGGTGGTTCGGCGGTGGCGCTGGCCACCAATATGGTGCCGCTGGCTTCCGGCAGTGATACCGGCGGCAGCTTGCGCAATCCGGCCGCTTTTAATGGCATTGTGGGTTATCGGCCGTCATCGGGGCTGGTGCCGAGCGAGCGGCGCGGCCATGGGTTTTCGCCGCTGCCGATGCTGGGGCCGATGGCGCGCAATGTGGCGGATCTGGGCCTGATGCTGGGCGCGATGGCGAGTGATGATGCGGCTGATCCGCTGGCCTATAGTTTTCCGGGCCATCGCATGCGTGAGCGGCCGGAGCTGTTTCACCCGGTGCTGCCGGCTGATCTTTCCGCCATGTCGCTCGCCTTCACCGAGGATTTCGGCCTCGCACCGACTGAGGGGATTGTGCGACGGAAATTCCGCCAGGTGGTGGCCGCGCTCGCGCCGATGTTTGCCCGGGCGACTGAGGCCACACCGGATGTGAGCGGTGGCGATGAGGCGTTTGAGGTGCTGCGCTCGGTGGGTGTGCTCTCCGCCCATGCCGAGAAGGTGCAGACGCGGCCGCAGGATTGCGGGCCGAATATGCATGCCAATGTGGCCGAGGCGATGCGCTATACCTTCGCCGATAATTCGGCGGCGCTGACCCGGCAGACGCAGATTTATTTCGGCTTTCAGGCGTTTTTTGGCGAGCATTCGGTGCTGATCAGCCCCGCCATCTGCTGCTCGCCGCGGCCGTGGCGCGAGCTTTATCCGGCGGTGATCGATGGCAAGCCGGTGCGGAGTTACTTCCATTGGCTGAGTCTGGCTTATTACGTGACGCTCACCGGGCACCCGGCGATGAGCCTGCCGGTGGGGCTGGATGAGAAGGGTTTTCCCTTCGGTTTGCAGATTGTGGGCCCGCGCGGTGGCGATGCGGTGGTGTTGCAGGTGGCAGCGGCGATTGAGGCGGCTTTTGCCGGTGATGCCGAGTTTGGCCGGCCGCTGCCGGATTTGGCGGCTTTGGCGAAGGCGCGGCCGATCTCGGAAATGGAGGCCTTTAAGACCTGGGATTAGGGATTTTTCCAGCCCCGCGGCTTCGCGGGGGGCGATTGGGTCAGTCAAAGCTTGAGCCGTTTCACCCTCTTCGCTTGTGGTGAAACGGCTGTGGTGGGGTGTTGATGGCCTGAAGCGGCACCTGGCTACCAGCGCCGGCCGTAGCCGGAGCCGTGTTGCGGGTGGTAGCCGCGACTATAGCCACGGTTATAGCCGCCATTGCGATGGCCATGGCCGCTATTGGCGGCCAGCGCCACGCCGCCGGCCAGGGCGGCGACACCCGCGCCGAGCAGCAGGGTATTGCCCATATTCACGCTGCCATCGGGGTTCTGGCAGGCCCCCAGCAGCAGGGTGGCGGAGAGGGCGGCGGCGGTGAGAAGCTTTCGCATGGGTTTTGGCCTGGGGGAGGTGCCGGCTGTCACCCCGGGCACCGAGGGGGCTATCCCCTCAAGACACATGCTGGACCCAGGCCGTGGCGTAATCGCGCCCGCTTCAAGGCAGCGCGCGGCGGCTTTGTGATGTTGTTGTGGCGGCCCCCAGGGGGAGGGAAGGGAAGCGGCTCAGCGCGTGGCGGTGAAGGCGTTGTAGGTGAGCATGGTGTAGGTGTCTTTCACGCCCTCCACCGTCTGCACCTTTTCGACCACGAAGAGGCCGACATCCTGCTCCGGGGCCAGGTAGAATTTGCCCAGCAAATCATATTGCCCGGAGATGGAGTGCATTTCCGACAATTCCTCGATGCTGTCGGCCATGTGGCGCGCGACACGATAGGCCGCGCCCATCTCACATTTGATCTGCACGAAGATCGCTCGCATCTCGGGCTCCTTGGGATATGCCGGGAGGATGGACGCGCGCGGGCGTGGGGGCAACTGACCTTGGGGCGGGCGCGGTGCAGGGCGGCTGCCCAAGATGGTGGCAGAAACCGCCGCATATGGCCCTGGCCGCTTTGGAGGTGCGTTCCATGGCCGGCGTGAAATGGCTATTCAGTCGCCATGGAATCGAAAAATGACCGTGACGGCCCCGCCCAGCCCCTACTCGCGCTTCGCGGCCTGACCAAGCATTTCCCGATCAAGGGGGGGCTGTTTGGCAATACCGTGGCGACTGTGCGCGCCGTGGATGGGGTGAGCTTTGAGGTGATGAAGGGCGAGACGCTCGGCATTGTGGGGGAGAGTGGCTGCGGCAAATCCACCACCGCTCGGCTTTTGGTGCAGCTGCTGGGGCTTGATGCGGGCAGCATGGTGTTTGATGGCGAGGCGGTGGGTGAGCCGCGCGCGAGCGGCATTTCGCTGCGCAATTATCGGCGGCAGGTGCAGATGGTGTTTCAGGATAGCTATGCCTCGCTGAACCCGCGCCTGCCGATTGAGGACAGCATCGCTTTCGCGCCGAAGGTGCATGGTGTGGGCGAGCGTGAGGCGAGTGAGCGGGCGCGGGATTTGCTGGCGGCGGTGGGGCTGGCGCCGGCGCAATTTGCCCGGCGCTACCCGCATGAATTGTCGGGTGGGCAGCGGCAGCGGGTGAATATTGCCCGGGCGCTGGCCTTGCAGCCGCGGTTGGTGATTTTGGATGAGCCGGTCTCGGCACTGGATAAATCGGTGGAGGCGCAGGTATTGAACCTGCTGGTGGACCTCAAGGCGAAATTTAATCTGACCTTTGTGTTCATCTCGCATGACCTCAATGTGGTGCAGTTCATCTCCGACCGGGTGCTGGTGATGTATCTGGGTGAGGTGGTGGAGATTGGCCCGGTGGAGGCGATTTATGACCGCCCGGCGCATCCCTATACCCGCGCCCTGCTGGCCAGCCGGCCGAGCATGGACCCGGCCAAGCGGCGCACCGTGCCGCCCTTGGTGGGCGACCCGCCGAACCCGGTGAACCCGCCCAGCGGTTGCCGCTTCCGCACCCGCTGCGGCTTTGCCGAGGATGTCTGCGCGGCGCGCAAGCCGGTGGCGGCTGATTTGGGTGATGGGCATTTGGCGGCCTGCCATATGGCGACGCCCGATAGTGGGCATTCCAAGGCCGGTGCGATTTTGGAGGTGGTGGTATGAGTGCCGCACCTCTGATGAAGCTGACCGATCTCTCGGTCACCTTCGCCACGCGCGACCGCACGGTGCATGCGGTCAATGGCGTGAATATGGAACTCGCCGAGGGCGAGGTGCTGTGCATTCTGGGCGAGAGCGGCTCGGGCAAATCGGTCACGCTGCGGGCGCTGATGCGGCTTTTGCCGAAATTCGCCCGGGTGACCGGCGGCATCGAAGTGGCGGGCCAGAATGTGCTGGCGATGAGTGAGCGGCGCATGGCGGATTTCCGCGGCGGCGAGGTGGCGATGATCTTCCAGGAGCCGATGACGGCGCTGGACCCGGTCTTCACCGTGGGGCGGCAGATTGCCGAGGTGGTGCAGCGCCATGAGGGGGCCTCGCGGGCAACGGCAATGGCCCGTGCGCTGGAATTGTTGGAGTTGGTGCAAATTCCCTCGGCCAGGCGGCGGTTGGATGCTTATCCGCATGAGCTTTCGGGAGGGCTGCGGCAGCGGGCGATGATTGCGGTGGCGCTGGCCTGCCGGCCCAAGCTGTTACTGGCCGATGAGCCGACCACGGCGCTGGATGCCACGGTGCAAATTCAGGTGCTGCTGCTGCTGCGCGAATTGCAGCAGAAGCTGGGCATGGGGGTGATTTTCGTCACCCATGATCTGGGCGTGGCGGGTGAGATCGCCGACCGGGTGGCGGTGATGTATGCCGGCAGGGTGGTGGAGGAGGGGCCGGTGGGCAGCTTTATGGCCGGGCCGCTGCATCCCTATCCGCGTGGCCTGCTGAACAGCACGGTGCATGGCAATATGCGCGGCAAGGTGCTGACGACCATTCCGGGTGCGCCGCCGAGCCTTTCCAGCGTGCCCACGAGTTGCAGCTTTTCCCCGCGCTGCGCCATGGCCGAGGCGGCCTGCGAGGCAGGGGTGCCGGCGATGGTGGAGGCGGGCGGTGGCAGGCGGGCGCGCTGCATTAAGATTGCGGCTGGGTGATTCCGCAGGCGCCGCGGAGTGACGCGCGGCGGCGGCGGCGCTAGGCTTGCTTCTCCGAAATGGGGGAAAGCCTGATGGCGAAGATGGTGGCGGCGGTGGCCGCGAAGGCGGGCGGTAAGACCGCGGTGAAGAAGAAGGCCGGTGCGGCGCAAGCCTCCGCGCTGGAACCGCGCAGCGGCGGCAGGCTTTTGGCCGATGCCATTATTGCCCAAGGTGCCACCCATGTTTTTGCCGTTCCGGGCGAATCCTATCTTGATCTGCTCGATGGGCTTTATGCCAATCGCAACCGGGTGGAGTTGGTCACCTGCCGCTTTGAGGCGGGCGCGGTGAATATGGCCGAGGCGCATGGCAAGCTGACGGGGCGGGCTGGTGTGGCCATTGTCACCCGCGGGCCCGGCGCCTGCCATGCCGCCATTGGCGTGCATATCGCCATGCAGGACAGCACGCCGCTGGTGCTGCTGGTCGGCCAGATTCCGCATGAGGAGACTGACCGTGAATCCTTCCAGGAGGTGGATTACCGGCGGATGTTCTCGCCCATCGCCAAATGGGTGACGCAGATCGACCATGAGAGCCGCATTCCTGAACTGATGGCGCATGCTTTTGATGTGGCGCAATCCGGCCGGCCGGGGCCGGTGGTGGTGGCGATTTCGGAGGAAATGCAAAAGCGTTTTGCCAGCGTGCCGGATATTCCCCCGGCGCGGGTGGCGCCGGCGCATCCCTCGCCTAAGGCGATTGATGAGATGATGGAGATGCTGGGGCGCGCCAAGCGGCCGCTGGCGATTCTGGGCAGCAGCAATTGGTCCGAGGCGGGGCGCGCGGCGATTGCGAAATTCCTGGTGGCGAATAATTTACCGGTGGCCGTCTCCTTCCGCCGGCAGAGCAATTTTGACGGCAACCACGATAATTTCGTGGGGGATTTGGGGGTTGGTGCTGATGCGGCGCTGGTGGCGCATGCCAAGCAGGCCGACCTTATTCTCGCCATCGGCACCCGGATGGGGGAGCCGGTGAGCCAGGGTTATACGCTGCTCGATATGGCGGGGGCGACGCCGCTGGTGCAGGTGTTTCCGGAGCAGGGCGAGATTGGCCGGGTGTATCGGCCGGCGCTGGGTATTACCTCGGATCTTGATGCCTTTGCCGCGGCGGTGAAGGGGCTGCGCGTGAAGAAGCCGGTCTGGGGCGCCTGGACGAAGCAGTTGCGCGCCAGCCGCCTGGCTCAAGCCGAGGCGCCGGATTATGAGGGGCCGCTGAATCTGGCCCGGGCGTTGCAGGCGCTGGAAAAGGCGCTGCCGGCGGATACGATCTTCACCACCGATGCCGGCAATTTCGCCACCTGGCCGACCCGGTTTAACCATGTCGGCGCCAAGCAGGATTTCCTGGGGCCGACCTGTGGTGCCATGGGCTATGGCATTCCCGCCGCCATCGGCGCCAAGCTCACCGCGCCGGAGCGCGAGGTGATTTGCTTTGTGGGCGATGGTGGGGCGCTGATGACGGGGCAGGAAATCGCCACCGCCTTCCACCACAAGGTCAACCCGATCATCCTGGTCTTCAACAACCAGATGTATGGCACCATCCGGATGTATCAGGAGCGGACCTATCCTGAGCGCATTTCCGGCACGGCGCTGACCAACCCCGATTTTGCCCGCTTTATCGAGAGCTTTGGCGGGCATGGTGAGGTGGTGGAGCGGACCGAGGAGCTCGTGCCGGCCTATAAGCGGGCCTCGGCCTCGAAAAAGCCGGCGATCATCGAGATTCGGATGAACCCGGAGCAGGTGACCAATCGGGCCACTGTTGCTGATCTTAGGCGGCAGGCGAAGAAGTAAGGCCCTCGGCCGGGGGCGGCGCTGGGTTTGGGCGAGTAGGCGGGGGGAAAGTAACGGCGCGTTGAAACAAGATCGAGGGGCTTTGCCCCTCGAGCACCCCAGCAGGAAACTTAGTTTCCTGCACCTTCGTTTGATTATCGATTTTAATATTCATCAAAGGTCCAGGAAAATCGTCGACATACATGTCGACCCTGGTGGGTGAGCGCGAGAGGGCAAAGTCCTTTCGCTCTTTTACTCAGCAGCCAGCTATCGCGGCGCCGGTTGCCGGCGCCGCCTTTGGCTTAGGCTTGCAACTGCATCAGCCCATCGAGGGCCACACTGCCTTCGGGCAGGCAGACGAGTGGGTTGATCTCCATCTCCTCCAGCCTTGGGCCGATGGCGGCGGCGAGTTCGGAGAAGCGGGCGATGGTTTGGGCCACCTTTGCTACGTCGACGGGGGCGGCGCCGCGGAAGCCGTCCAAGAGGGCAAAACTTTTCAGGCTGCGCAGCATCGCCTCGGCGCGGGCGGGGGAGACGGGGGCGATGTCGAGGGTGACATCGCGCCAGAGTTCGGCCTGCACGCCGCCCAGGCCGACCAGCAGGGTGACGCCGAATTGCGGGTCCTGCCGCGCACCCAGGATCAGCTCTGGCCCGCGGGCGGCCATGCGCTGCACCAGCACGCCATCCACCCGCGCGGCGGGCGCGTGGTGGCGCACGCCCTCCATGATGGCGGCGAAGGCGGTGCTGACCTCGGCGGCGTTGGCGAGGTTGAGTTTCACCCCGCCCACCTCGGTCTTGTGTGCGATATCGGGGCTGTCGAGCTTGAGCACCACCGGGTAGCCCAGGGCCTCGGCGGCGGCGATGGCGGCTTCGGCGGTGGCGGCGCGGGCATCGGGCATGGCGGGCAGGCCGGCGGCGGCGAAGGCGGATTTGGCCTGTGCCTCCATCAGGGTGCAGGCGCCTTTGGGCAGGGCGGCAGCGGCGGCTTTTGCTGCCTCGCCGATCACGCCCATGGCGGGCTGGCCGTCATGATATTCCAGCCAGAGGGCGATGGCCTTCATCATTCGCCGCATGCTGCGGAACAGCGAGAGATCGGCTGAGGTGTCCACCGCGACGGGGCCGGGGCCCTCGAGGCTTTCGGGAATCCAGGCGATGCAGATGGGCTTGCCGGCCGCCTTGGCGAGTGGCGCCATGGCGGCCATGCGCAGCGGTGTGGTGGTGGGGTTGTGATAAACCACCGGCATGACAATGGCGGCGTATTGCGGGTCGGCCAGCATGGCGTTCATGCAGGCATCGAAGCTGGCCGGGTTGGTGGCGACCTGGGCGGTGAGGTCGCAAGGGTTGCGGGGGCTGCCGAAATCGGGGATGGCGGCGCGCAGCACCGCCTCGGTTGCGGCGGTGGGCTGGGGCAGGGTGAGGCCGGCATATTCCGCATGGTCGGAGGCCAGGATGCCCGCGCCGCCGGAGGGGGTGGCGATGCCCACGCCCCGCGCCTTGGGCTTGGGCGCCTTGGCCATGAAGCCGGCGGTTTCCAGCAGCGCGTCGAAATCCTCCACCTCGAGCATGCCGGCGCGGCGGAAGGCGGCGGACCAGGCGGCGGTGCTGCCGGCCATGGAGCCGGTATGGGACATGGCGGCCTTGGCGCCGGTTTCGCCGCGGCCGAGTTTGAGCACCACGATGGGTTTGCCCAAGGCGCGCGCCTTATCGCCCAATTCGATCAGGCGGCGGCCATCGCGCAGGCCTTCCACGGCCAAGGCGATGCTGCGGCATTGCGGCATTTCGAGTTGGAAGCCGGCGAGGTCGCATACGTCCAGATCGGTGGAATTGCCGGCGGTGGCCATGTGGCACATGGCGAAGCCGCGCTCGGCCGCCTGCATCAGCGCATAGCCCAGCGCGCCCGATTGGCTGACCACGCCCACGCCACCGGCCGGTGCCGTCATCTTGAAGTAATCCGGCATGAAGGTGGCGCCGGCGCGGGTGACATGGTTGACGAAGCCCAGGCAATTGGCGCCGAGCAGGGGGATGCCCAATTCGCGGGCGCGGGCGCGCAGATGCTCCTCCTCCACCGCGCGTTCGGGCAGATCGGTCTCGCCATAGCCGGAGGCGTAGATGGTGAGGCCACCCACCCCGCGGGCGGCGGCGAGTTCCACATTGGCCAAGATGCCGGTGCGGGGCATGCAGAGCACCACGCTGTCCACCGCCTCTGGCAGGTCGGTGATGGAGGCGACGCAGGGGTAGCCATGCAGCTCCTGGCCGGCATATTTCGGGTTCACCGCGTAAACCGGGCCGGCGAAGCCGCGCATATTGGTGATGGTGCGGGCGCCGAAGCTGGTGGGCTCGGCCGAGACGCCGACAACGGCGACGCTATTGGGCGCGAGCAGGCGGCGCAGTGATTCTGCGCGGCGAAGCGGTGCTGGATTCACGTGTTTCTCCCCTTATCGGGGAAAGGCTAAAGCGATGCGGGCGAAGGGCAAGCCCCATCCAGCAGCGCGGGTGCCGCCCAGGCTGCGAGTGCCATGCCGATGCGCGCATGATGTGGCACGTAATGGCCGGCGCGGTGCAGCAGATTGACCGTGCCGAGCACCCGCCCATTCCACAGCACGGGCAGGTTCAGCACGCTCTCACAGCCCAGGGCCAGGATGGTTGCGTGATCGGCGAAGGTGGCGCGGATGGTGTCAGCGTCCTGGCCTATGAAGGGGCGGCCTTCGACCAGCAATTGCTGCGTCCAGGCGGTTGGGCGCAGGGGCTTGGCGCCGCCCACGGGGTATTGCTGCTGGTGGCTGGAATGGATGCGGGCATTGCGCCCGGCGCCCGCATCATGGCGCATGATGGTGAAGAGGCGATGGCCTATCTCTGCGCCCATCGCCGCCTGCAAGGCCTGGAATAGTGTTGCTGGCTGGCCGGGAAGGGCCTGGGCCCAGGCGAGGTTCATCGCAGAGGCTCCGTGCTGACATGCGCGGTCCGGGCGACTTGGCACCCGGCATCGGGGGGCGGGTGTCACGTCCGCCCGGGCAGGCGCAATCAGCGGCCGCCGAAGGTAAAGGCCGAGGGCATGGGCTGCTGCTCAGGGGCCACGGGCGCCTGCTGGGCCTGGGATTCCTTCATCTTGCTTTCGATCTGCTGGACGAGGGTGAGAAGCCCATTGGCGAGGGCAGGCAATTGCATGACCGGCACGAGGAGCAGGCTGGAGGGGGCGGCTTTTCCGTCTGGCCCGAGCTGGGCGAGGGTGATGCGCGCCACCCCCAGATTGACGCTGGCGTCGAGGATGCCATCGGTGAATTGGCTGGGCAGGTTGGTCATGAAAATCCTCGCGCGCTGGTCTGGCCGCCGGGGCGGGGATTTTCCCCTCGGGCGAAGGCGGCCTTGGTTGTGTGGCCAGTATGTCTGATTTTGTGGTGATGCACCATGCCAATGGCGGGCCATTGGCTGGGAGGCGCCCCCGCTGCCCATGGGCGGCGGGGGCGGGGGGCTCACTGCTCGAGGAAGGCGCGGGCCATGCTGTCGCGGATCGGCTGGGTCATGTAGCGCCAGAAGCTGCGCTGCCCTGTCTGGATATGGCCTTCCACCGGCATGCCGGGCACCAGGAAGACCGAGGGCAGGCGGTTCAATTGCTCCTGATCGATCGCGATATAGGCTCGGTAGTAGCTCTGCCGGGTCTGCGGGTCGGTGGTGACATCGGCCGCGAGGAAGGTGACATGGCCATGCAGGTAAGGCACCAGGCGCTGCTTGAAGGCGGGCAGGCGAATTTCCGCCTGCAGGCCGGGATAGACCACGTCGATATCATAGGGCTGGACATTCACCTCTGCCACCAATTGGTCGCGCGCGGGGATGAGGTCCATCAGCGGATCACCCGAGCGGATGGCGGCGCCGATGGTGAAGGTGCGCAGGTTCACCACCGTGCCGGCCTCGGGGGCGAGGACCTCACGGCGGGTGGAGACATCGGCCGCGGCACGCATGCGCTCCTCGATATCGGCGAGGCGTGCTGCGACGTCACGCCTATCGGTATTGACCTCCTGCATGCGCTGGTCGGTCATCTGGCGGACGGTGTTGCGGGCCTCCTGGATGGTGGCCTGTGAACGGTCGATCTGGCCTTGCAGATCAACGATCTGGCCTTCAAGCCCATGCAGGCCGCGTTGCAGGGCCAGGAGTTCGGGCAGCCGCGCCAGGCCCTGATTGACCAGGTTGCGGCGCATCACCTCCTCCTGGACGATGAGCTGCAATTGCCGGCGGGTGGAGAGCAATTGGCCCTGGGCGCCGGAAATGGCCGCCTGCTGCTGCACCTCGCGCGCTTCCATCACCGAGACCTGGCTGAGCAGGCTGGAGCGGCGGGCATCGAAGAGGGCGATCTGGCCGGTCATCGCCTCGATCGCCCTGGGGTGGGTGGAGGCTGCGAGGTCAGCGGGGAAGGTGACCAGGGGCGCGCGCTCGGCCTCGGCTAGCAGGCGGGCCTCTTGCGCCTGCAGGGCGAAGCGCTGGGCACGCAGCCCCTCCAGCGTGGCGCCGGACTGCACATCATCGAGGCGCATGACCACCTGGCCAGCCTCGACCCGGGTGCCATCGCGCACCAGAATCTCCTGCACGATGCCACCTTCCAGATGCGCCAGCGTCCGGCGGGTGCCTTCCACCTTGATCACGCCTGGTGCCACCGCGGCCTCGGCGAGGGGCGCGAACACCGCCCAGATCATGAAGCCACCGAAGAAGCCGAGCATGATGATCAGGCCGAAGATGGTCACCCCGCGGGTGCGCGGGCGCTTGGCGTCCAGCAGCGGGTCGAAAGGCAGTTCGATGGCTGGCCTTGCGGCGCGGAGCTGGGATTGGGCCGGGGCAGCGGGGGCTGCGGGCGGCGGGCCGGCGGGGCGCTCGATGATATCGCTCATCTCAGGCAGCCCCCCCCATTGGCATGGGTGCGGGTATTTCCGCCGGGCGTGGCGGTGCCATCAGGCGCTTGAGCACTTCCGCACGGGGGCCAAACATCTCGATCGCACCTTCCTTGAGCAGCAGGACCTTATCGACGCCCTGCACCAAAGCGGGGCGGTGGGAGACGAGGACCACGGTGCAGCCCTGCGCCTTGAGTGTTTCCAGCGCGCGGGTGAGAGCGGCCTCGCTATCGCCATCGAGGTTGGAATTCGGCTCGTCCAGCACCACGAGTTTGGGGCGGCCGAACATGGCGCGGGCGAGGCCGATGAGCTGGCGCTGGCCGCCGGAGAGATGCTGCCCGCCATCACCGATTTCAGTGTCATAGCCATTGGGCAGGCGCAGGATCATGTCATGGCAGCCGGCGAGGCGTGCGGCCTCGAACACATCATCGGGCTCGGCCTCGCCCATGCGGGCGATGTTGCGGAAGACGGTGCCGTCAAACAGCTCCACATCCTGCGGCAGATAGCCGACATGGCGGCCGAAATCCTCGCGCTGCCACATGAAGACATCGGCGCCATCGAGGCGGACATGGCCCTGATTGGGCTGGGCCACGCCGATGAGCATGCGGATGAGCGTGGTCTTGCCCGCGGCGGAGGGGCCGATGATGGCGAGGGATTCGCCCTTGTTGAGTTCGAAGGCGACGCCCTTGACCATGGCCACATTCTGGCCGGGGAAGGCGAAGGAGACCCGGTCAACCAGCACCTTGCCCGTGGGCTCGGGCAGTTTCATCCCCTCGGGGCGGATGCGGGGCTGGGCCAGGAAGGACTGCAGCCGGCGGTAGCTTTGCCTGGCCGAGACCAATTGCTTCCAGCCGCCAATCAATTGCTCCACCGGGGCCAGGGCGCGGCCCATGATGATGGATGCGGCGATGGAGGCGCCGGAGGTCAGCTCCTGTTGCAGCACCAGATAGGCGCCAAAACCCAAAATGGCGATCTGCACCGCGAGGCGGATGAATTTGGTGGAGCCCACGATCCAGGCCGCACGGTCGGCCGCGCGTTGCTGCGGCGGCAGGCTCTTGGCCACGCCTTCGCGCCAGCGGGTCATCACCGCGGGGAGCATGCCCATGCTGTCGATCACCTCGGCATTGCGGCCGATGGCATCCGCCCGGCGCTGGCTGGCCATGGCGGTGGTATTGGCCTCGCGCAGGAGGTTGGAGGTGATGAATTCATTGGCGAGGGTGAGGCCAAAGAGCAGCGCCGCACCAGCCACAGCGATGATGCCCATCAGCGGATGCAGGGCGAAGATCACCGCCAGATAGATCGGCACCCAGGGCACATCATAGAGTGCCAGCATGCCCGGTGAGCCGAGATAGCCGCGGCAGATCGCCAAGTCGCGCAGCGCCTCCATCCGGTAGGGGCGGCCGCGCAATTGGGATTCGAGCGCGCGGGCAAAGCCTTCGGGCGCCACGCGGTTTTCCAGCCAGGTGGCGACGCGCTGCATGATGGTGCCGCGCACCGATTCCAAAATCGCCAGAATGGCGATGGCGAAGACGGCGATCAGCGTCAGGTAGAGCAGGGTATCGGTGTTGCGGGTGGCGAGCACCCTGTCGAACACCTGCATCATGTAGATGGAGACGGTGAGTTGCAGCAGGTTGGCCACGCCCGAGAAGGCGCCGACCAGCATGAATTGCGAGCGGCAGGAGGCGATGGCACGGGCCAGCGGCGTGTCATTGAGCGGGTTTGGGGCGAAGAGCCCCGGGCGCGGTGGCATCATGGCGATATACCCGATCCTGACATACTGGGAATCACACGGTTCATCGGCACGACCTAGCCCCTCCTGTGGTTGCTGCGCCAGGGTGGGCGGCAGACCTTGGCCCAGCGCAGCGGCGCATCATAACGGCAAACCGGTTACCCAATGGTGTTGCCTTGGCGTGGTGAGCGGCTGGGTATGCCTGATATTCAACAAGCGTGCCGCTCATTTTGAGTCCTTTTAAGTCCTTGCTGCAAACTGGCGTGAATTGGCCTGCTCAGAATGCTGTTACGCGTTTTATGTACTGAACCGGTGCGATATTTCATTTTTTTACGAATTTTTCATGCTGGCGGCCTGCTCGGAGGATGCGGCAGGGCGGAAGACAAAGCGGCGGGAGAGGGCGAAATTGATGAACATGCCGGCGATGGAGCCGGCCGCCACGCCCAGCACCGGATGCGCGGCCACCAGCGGGCTGGCCGCCAGGGCCGCAGCATAGGTGCCGTAATTGGCAGCAAAGCCGAGCAGATTGAGTGCCACGAACTGGCCCCATTGCCGCGCCACCGGCGCCTGGGCGGCGGAGCGGAAGGTCCAGGCCCGGTTCAGCGCGAAGGTCAGGCTCGCCGCCGCGAGATAGGAGGCCACCCGCCCCGCATAGGGCCCCACACCCAGGGCCAGCATTGCCAGCAATACGGCCGAATCCATCACGAAGCCGGCGGTGCCGACCAGGCCGAAGCGCAGGAATTGCACAATGATGGGGAAACGGAGGAACATAGCGCCCTTTAGATGGGCGGGCGAGCGGGCGCAAACAGGGGGCCGGTTTCGATTGCATGGCGGCGGGCAGGGCGGCTTTGTGCATACGACAGGCATAACGGCCTTCCCTTGGCTTCGGCCATCGGCCAAGCTCTGCCCAGCCTTAATTCCAGGAGAGCGAGATGCTGCGTAGAGACCTCATGGCGGCCGGTTCCGGCCTTGCCGTTTCAACCCTGGCCGCGCCTGCCATGGCGCAGCCTGCCGCCCAACGGGTGATCCGCTATTCGCCGCACGCCAACCTGCCCAATATCGACCCCTTCACCAATACCGCCTTCGTCGCCCGCGACCATGCCTTCCTGGTCTTCGACCAGCTCTATGGGATGAATGAGCGCTTTGAGCCGCAACCGCAGATGGTGGCGGGCCATGTGGTGGAGAATGGGGGGCTGCTGTGGCGGTTTACCCTGCGCGATGGGCTGAAATTCCATGATGGCACGCCGGTGCGCGGGCGCGACTGCGTGGCCTCGATTCGCCGCTGGGGCCGGCGCGATGCCTTCGGCCAGGTGCTCCTGGCCCGGGTGGCCGAGATGGCCGAGGTTTCGGACAAGGTGTTCGAGATCAAGCTGAACACGCCCTTCCCGAAGATGCTGGAGGCCTTCTCTAAGGTCACCACGAGCTGCCTCTTCATCATGCCTGAGCGGCTGGCGAATGTGGACCCGTTTACCAATATCACTGAGGCGGTGGGCAGCGGGCCCTTCCGCTTCCTGCGTGACCAATGGGTGCCGGGCAGCCGCGTGGTGTATGAGCGCAATCCTGATTATGTGCCCATGCCCAATGGCACGCCTTCGATGACTTCCGGGCCGAAGGTGGTGCATTTTGATCGGGTTGAGTGGAACATCATGCCCGACCCGGCCACCGCCTCGGCCGCCATTCAATCGGGCGAGTTGGATTGGTGGGAACAGCCCACGGCGGATCTCTTCCCGCTGCTGGCACGCAACCGCAACATCACCGTCGATGTCATTAACAATACCGGGCTGATCGGCATTTTCCGGCCCAATCATCTGGTGGCGCCGTTCAACAACCCCGCCGTGCGCCGGGCGGTGATCACCGCCATCAACCAGATGGATTTCATGACCGCGGTGATCGGCACCGCCGGGGTGACGGGGTATCCTGACCTGCGGCGGGAGAATATCGGCTTTTTTGCGCCTGAAAGCCCCTCGGGCTCCACGGTGGGGCTGGACCGGCTGAAGAAGGATATTGCGGCGGCGCGGGCCGAATTGCAGGCGGCGGGTGCCATGGGCGCGCGCATGGTGCTGATGAATGCGACCGATCTCGCCTCGATCAATGCCGCCACCCTGGTGGGCGCTGATCTGTTTCAGCGGATGGGCTTTAATGTTGATCTGGTCTCGGCCGATTGGGGCACGGTGGTGGCGCGGCGTGCCAGCCGCAACCCGCTCGAGCAGGGCGGCTGGAGCGGGTTTTTCACCTTCTGGTCCGGCGTGGATCATTGGAACCCGGCGAGCCATGCAGCGATTCGTGGCCATGGCACCGATGCCTGGCCGGGCTGGCCGACCATCCCCGCGATGGAGGCGCAGCGCGATGCCTGGTTCAATGCGCCCGATGATGCGGCAGCCAAGGCGGCGACGGCCGAGATGCAGCGCATCGCCTTTGACCAGGTGCCGTATATGCCGCTCGGGCGTTACTATCAGCCCACCGCCTATCGCCGGAACATCACCGGCATGCTGAAGGGCCAGCCGCCGCTGTTCTGGAATATCCGCCGCGGCTGATCTTCGGCGATACCCGTGGCCAAACTGCGCCACGTGTCTAAAATATGCGCATGGGCACGGCAAAGGCTGTGCCCGCGCCTGACCTGGGAGCCCTTGCCATGCAACGTCGTGAACTCTTTGCCGCCACCGCCGCCACCGCCGCCGCAGCTATGACCTCGCCCGCGGTGGCGCAGGCGCCGCGCATTTTGCGCTTTGTGCCCCAGGCCAATCTCACCAGCCTCGACCCGATATGGACGACGGCCAATGTCACCCGCAACCACGCCTATATGGTCTATGATACGCTCTATGGCCTGGATGCAGAGTTTAATGCGCGGCCGCAAATGGCCTCGGGCCACAGCATTGAGGATGGTGGCAAGCGGATCACCATCACCCTGCGCGCTGGGCTGCGCTGGCATGATGGCGAGCGCGTCACGGCGGCGGATTGCGTGCAGAGCCTGGTGCGCTGGATGCGCCGCAACCCTTCGGGCCAGCAATTGGCCCGGCAGTTGGATGAATTGGTCGCGGTGGATGACACCTCCTTCCGCTTTCGGCTGAAAAAGCCCTTTCCGCTGCTCTTTTCGGCGCTGGCCAGCCCGGTCAATCCGGCACCGTTCATGATGCCTGAGCGGATTGCGGCGACGGATGCGTTTCAGCAGATTCGCGAAGCCATCGGCAGCGGGCCGTTCAAGTTCAACAGCCGGGAGTATAATTCCGGCAGCCTCGTGGTCTATGAGCGCAATGGCGATTACGTGCCCAACCCGCAGGGGCGGCCGAGCTTTACCGCGGGCCCCAAGGTTGCGAATTTTGACCGCATCGAATGGCGCATCATCACCGATGCAGCGACAGCCACCGCAGCCCTGCAAACCGGCGAGATTGATTGGTTCGAGCAGCCGCCGCCGGAGATTCAGCAGATGCTGCGGCGCAACCGCAACATCACCCAGGAGCCGATCGACCCGCTGCCGCTGAGTGCCATTCTGCGCTTTAATTTTCTGCATGGTCCCTTCGATAAGAAGGAGATGCGCCAGGCCATTCTGCCGGCGGTCAATCAGGCCGATTACATGAGTGCGGTGGTGGGCACTGACCCGGCCTTGATTCGCACCGGGGTGGGGGTTTTCACGCCCGGTACGCCTTTGGCCTCGGATGTTGGGCTGGAGGCGCTGACCGGGCCGCGCAGTATTGACCGCGCCAAGGCTTTGCTGCGCGATGCGGGCTATACCAACCAGCTTATTCGCCTCATTGGGCCGACTGATATTCTGGCGCCTGCCGCCATCACCCAGGTGGCGGGGGATATGTTCCGCCGGCTGGGGGTTAATCTCGATTTCGTGCTGACCGATTGGGGCACGGTGGTGCAGCGGCGTGCCTCACGCGAGCCGATTGAGCGCGGCGGCTGGAATGTGTTTCTGACCAGCTTTTCCTCGACCGATTTCATGGACCCGGCGGGGCATTTCCCGCTGCGCGGCAGCGGCGCCAATTCCTGGCCGGGCTGGCCGACGGTTCCGCGGCTGGAGGAGCTGCGCGACGCGTGGTTCGATGCGCCTGACCTCGATGCGCAAAAGGCGATTGCGCGGGATATGCAGCGCACGGCGATGGATGAGGTGCCGTTTATTCCGGTGGGGGCCTATATGTCGGTGACCGCCCATCGCAGCAATTTGCGTGACCGGGTGCCCGGCTTTGCGCTGTTTTGGAATTTGCGGCGCGCCTGAGGGGCGGCTGACCGGCCTGGCCTTGCTCTCTGCGCCGTCATCCCCGAAGCTTGGCTCTCCAGATGGAGGTCAAGCGGATGCGGCGTAGGTCAATGATGATGGCGGCCATGGCGGGGCCGGCACTGGCGCAGGGCAGTGCGGCGCGCACGCTGCGGGTGATTCCCCAGGCCAATCTGACCTCGCTGGATCCGGTCTGGACCACGGCCGTGGTCACCCGCAATCACGGCATGATGGTGTATGACAATATCACCACGGTGAACCTTGCCGGCGAGGTACGGCCGCAAATGGCCGAGGGCTGGGAGATTTCGGCCGAGGGGCGGCAATGGGATTTCACCCTGCGCCCGGGCCTGAAATTTCATGACAATGAGCCGGTGCGGGCGGCTGATTGTGTGGCGTCCATCCGGCGTTGGGCGGCGCGGGATAGTTTTGGCCAGGTGCTTTGGACGGCGGTGGATGAATTGTCGGTGCTGGATGACCGGCGGTTTCGCTTCCGGCTGAAGCGGCCCTTTCCGTTTCTGGCGCTGGCCATGGGGCGCAGCCAGGGGCCGGTGCCGGTGCTGCCCGAGCGGCTGGCGGCGACGGACCCGTTCCAGCAGGTGCGCGATGCCACGGGCTCCGGCCCGTTCCGTTTCGTGGCCAATGAGTGGAACCCCGGCAGCCGCGCGGTTTGGGCGAAATTTGATGGCTATGTGCCGCGGCAGGAGCCGGTGGATGGGCTGGCCGGTGGTCGCGCGGCGCGCATTGATCGGGTGGAATGGTCGGTCATTCCTGACCCGGCGACGGCGGCCAATGCGATGCAGACCGGCGAGCAGGATTATTGGGAATACCCGCTGCATGACCTGCTGCCGCTGATCCGGCGCAACCGCCAGGTGGTGGTGGAGCAGCGGCTGTCGAGTGGCTTCTATGGCTGCCTGCGGTTTAATCATCTGCATGCGCCGTTCAACAATGTGGCGATCCGCCGCGCGGTGGCGATGGCGGTGGACCAGCGCGATTATCTGCGCGCCGTGGCGGGTGAGGACCCGGCCGGCTGGGGCGTCTGTGAGGGTGTTTTCACCTGTGACACGGCGATGGCCAATGACGAGGGCAGCGAGGTCCTCAAGACGCGCAATATCGAGGCTGCCCGGGCGGCGTTGCGCGCCGCCGGTTACAATAATGAGCGCGTGGTGCTGGTCGCGCCGGGGGATTATCCGCAGATCAACGCGTTATCCCTCGTCACCGCCGATCTGTTGCGCCGGCTGGGGATGAATGTGGAGGTGATCAGCGCCGATTGGGGCACGCTGGTGCAACGCCGCACCTCGCGAGAGCCGGTGGAGCGGGGCGGTTGGAGTGTCATTCACACCACTGCCGGTGGTGATGCGCTGGATACGCCGCCGGTGCATCTCTTCCTGCGCTCGAATGGCCGTGATGCGTGGTTCGGCTGGCCCGAGGATGCGCTGATTGAACAACTGCGCGCGGAATGGCTGGAGGCGGCGGAGCCGGCGCAGGCCCGGCGGATTGCCGGCGCGCTGAACCGGCGGGCGATGGAGACGCTGCCTTATGTGCCGCTGGGCTACTACTGGCAGCCCAGCGTCTGGCGACGTAACGTCACCAATGTGTTTCGTTCGCCGGCGACGGTGTTTTGGGGAATTGGTAAGTCATGAGTGTTTCGCGTCGTGGTGTTTTGGCGGCCGGCATGGCGGCGCCGGCTTTTGCGCAAGGGGCGGGGCGGCCGCTGCGCTTTGTGCCGCAATCCAACCTGGCCAGCATTGACCCGGTTTGGAGCACGGCGGTTGTGGTGCGCAATCACGGCCTCATGGTTTATGACCTGCTTTATGGCCTGGATGCGCAATACCGGGTGCAGCCGCAGATGGCGGCGGGGCATGAGGTCAGCAGTGATGGGCTGACCTGGACGATCACGCTGCGCGAAGGGCTGAAATTTCACGATAATGAGCCGGTGCGCGGGCGCGATTGCGTGGCCTCGATCATTCGCTGGTCGAAGCGCGATGTATTGGGGCAGCGGCTGGATGGGCTGGCCGAGGAGATCACCGCGCCCGATGATCGGCGGATTCGCATTCGGCTGAAGCGGCCCTGGGCCGGGCTGGCCTGGGCCTTGGGCAAACCCTCGGCCAATATGTGCGCCATCATGCCCGAGCGGGTGGCGCGGACTGACCCGTTCCAGCAGATCACCGATGCCACTGGCTCTGGGCCGTTCCGGTTCCGGCAGGATTTGTTCCGGCCGGGCGATGTGGCGGTTTATGACAAATTTGCCGGCTATGTGCCGCGCGGTGAGGCCACGGATTTTCTCGCCGGCGCCAAGCAGGTGCATTTTGACCGGGTCGAGTGGAAGATCATGCCCGACCCGGCCACGGCGGGGGCGGCATTGCAGAATAATGAGGCGGATTGGTGGGAAACCCCGCTGCCGGATCTGCTGCCCTTGTTGCGCCGCAACCGGGATATCGAGATCGGCGTGATCAACCCTGCCGGCAATCTGGGCGTGCTGCGGTTCAATTTTCTGCATCCGCCCTTCGACAATGCGGCGGTGCGCCGCGCCCTGCTGCCGGCGGTGGAGCAGCGCGCCTTTATGGATGCGGCAATCGGCACGGACCCCGCGCTCTCGGTGGTGCCGGCGGGGGTGTTTACGCCAGGCACGCCGCTGGCCAATGCGGCGGGGCTGGAGGTGCTGACGGGCCCTCGCAGCCTGGAGGCGGCGCGGGCGGCGCTGCGGGCCTCGGGCTATGCCAATCAGCGGGTGACCATGCTGGGCGCTTCTGACCTGCCGGTGCTGCAAAACCTCTCTGAGGTGGCGGGCGATTTGCTGCGGCGGGTGGGCTTTAATGTCGATATGCCGGGGATGGATTGGGGCACGCATATCCAGCGACGCAACAATCGCGGCACGGTGGATGCGGGCGGCTGGAGCGCGTTTTGCACGACCTGGGAGGGGCTGGATGTCTCGGTACCTGGGAGCCACCAGCCGCTGCGCGGCCATGGTGCCGCCGCCTGGGCCGGCTGGCCGACCCTGCCGGCTTTGGAGACGCTGCGCGAGGAGTGGTTCGATGCGCCTGATGACGCCACGGCGCGGCGGGTGGCGGAGCAAATGCAACGTGTGGCCTTTGCGGAGGTGCCGTTTATTCCGCTCGGTCTGGTGCGGCCGCCGCAGGCTTGGCGGCGCAGCCTGACGGGCATTGTGCGCGGTGGACCTGCTCTATTTTGGGGCGTTCGGCGGGCTTGAGCGCTTAAGGGGATTTTATTGAGCGTTAAGCGAGCAAATTGCCGCTTAGTGTCGCACCGGCTTGAGGCAGGAAGGCCGGTGGAATGCGAAAAAATCCTGTCACATAAGACTGGCGCACATGCCTCGATTGCGCCAGTTTGCACCGCGATGAGGCTTGGGAGAGCTTGACCGATGGAACGTCGTAACCTTTTGAAGGGCGCCGTGGCCGCCGCCACCGTCACCGCCGCTGCGCCCGCCATCTCGCAGAACGCCGCGGCGCGCACGCTGCGCTTCGTGCCGCAGGCGAATCTGGCCAATTTCGACCCCATCTGGGGCACGCAATATGTGGTCCGCAACGCCGCTGCCGCGGTGTGGGACACGCTTTACGGCGTGGATGAGAATCTTGTGCCGCAGCGGCAGATGGTGGAGGGCGAGACCGTCTCCTCCGATGGGCTGACCTGGGAATTCCGCCTGCGCCCGGGCCTGATTTTCCATGATGGTACGCCGGTGCTCGCGAAGGATGTGGTCGCCTCGATCAATCGTTGGGCGCCGCGTGACCCGATGGGCCAGATGCTGCGCGCCATCCAGGATGAGTTGGTGGCGGTGGATGACCGCAATTTCCGCTGGAAGTTGAAGCGCCCCTATCCCAAGATGAAATACGCGCTGGGCAAATGCGGCACGCCCTGCTGCTTCATCATGCCTGAGCGTATTGCTGCCACCGCTGGCAATTCGATGATCAGCGAATATGTCGGCTCCGGGCCGATGACCTTCAAGCGTGATGAATGGGTGCCCGGTGCGCGCGCCGTATTCGAAAAATTCGGCCGCTATACCCCGCGCGAGGGCGCGGCGAGCTGGCTGGCTGGCGGCAAGCGCATCCTGGTGGACCGGCTGGAATGGGTGGTGATGCCCGACCCGGCGACGGCGGCTAATGCGCTGCAGGCGGGTGAGGTGGATTGGTGGGAGAGCCCGATCAGCGACCTCGTGCCGCTGCTGCGCCGCAACCGCAACATCCTTGTCGATATTGCCGACCCGTTGGGCAATATTGGCAGCTTCCGCATGAACCACCTGCATGCGCCCTTCAATAATCTGAAGGTGCGGCAGGCGGTGATGATGGCGCTCAGCCAGGAAGATTATATGCGCGCCGTGGTGGGCAGCGACACCGCGCTGTGGAGTGTGCTGGGCGGCTTCTTCACCCCTGGCACCTCCAGCTATAGCGAGGCCGGTGGCGAGGTGATGAAGCGCTCGAACATGGACGGCGCCAAGCGCCTGCTGGCCGAGAGTGGCTATGCCAATGAGCCGGTGACCTGCCTGGTGGGCCAGGACCAGCCGCTGCTCAAGCCGATGGGCGATGTGACCGCCGATCTGCTGCGCCGCCTGGGGATGAATGTTGATTTCGTGGCGACCGATTGGGGCACCGTTGGTCAGCGCCGCGCCGTGCGCAACCCGCCGGGCCAGGGTGGTTGGAGCATGTTCCATACCTGGCATGCGGGTGCGGATTGCGTGAATCCGGCCGGCTATAACGCGGTGCGCGCCAATGGCGATGGCGCCTGGTTCGGCTGGCCCTCGGTGCCGGCGGTGGAGGCCGGTGTGGCCGAATGGTTCGACGCGCCGACGGCGGAGACCGAGAAGGCCGCCATCGACAAGATCAACCGCGCCGCGGTGGAAAACGTCGTCTATGCGCCCACCGGCTTCTTCAAGAGCTACCAGGCCTGGCGGCGCAATGTCTCCGGCGTGGTGAAGGGGCCGCTACCCTTCTTCTGGGGCGTGTCCAAGACTTGATGGCCAGGGGGCACTAAGCCATGTGGGCTTACATTATTCGGCGGGTATTGGCGACGATACCCGTCATGGCCTTTGTGGCGCTGTTCGTGTTCTCGCTGCTTTATCTCGCGCCGGGCGACCCGGCGGCGGTGATCGCGGGCGATCAGGCGACGCCTGATGATGTGGAGCGGATTCGCGCCTCGCTGGGGCTGGATCGGCCTTATCTGGTGCGGTTCTCCGAATGGGTGTTTCGCATCCTGCAGGGTGATCTTGGCACCTCGATCTTCACCAATCTGCCGGTCGGTCACATGATCGCTCAGCGGATTGAGCCGACCCTTTCTTTGATGATCGTCACGCTGTGCCTGGCGCTCTCCATTGCCATTCCCATGGGGGTGGTGGCGGCCTGGAAGCAGGGCACCTGGATTGACCGCGCGGTGATGGGATTTGCCGTGCTGGGCTTTTCGGTGCCGGTCTTCGTGGTGGGGTATTTGCTGGCTTATGTCTTTGCGCTGGAACTCGATTGGTTCCCGGTGCAGGGCTATACGCCTTTTGCTCAAGGGTTCTTTCCCTGGATTGAGAATCTGGTGCTGCCGGCGGTGGCGCTGGGTGGGGTGTATATCGCGCTCATCGCGCGCATCACCCGTGCCACGATGCTCGAAGTGCTGCAGCAGGATTACATCCGCACCGCGCGCGCCAAGGGTGCGGGCCAGTCCTCCATCCTGTTTCTGCATGCGCTGAAGAATGCCGCCGTGCCGATTGTGACCGTGGTGGGCATTGGCATTGCGCTGCTGATTGGCGGCGCGGTGGTGACTGAGAGCGTCTTTGCCATTCCTGGCCTCGGCCGCTTGACGGTGGATGCCATTCTGCGGCGGGACTACCCGGTGATCCAAGGCGTGGTGCTGCTGTTCAGCTTCGTCTACGTGCTGGTGAATCTGGGGATCGACCTGCTCTACACCTTCCTTGACCCGAGGATACGCTATTGAGCGCCGTCATTATTCCTGCCGGCTTGGCCATTGCCCAGCCGATGCCCGATGTGCTGCCGCCGGTGAAGCCGCGGCGCGGCGTGCTGGGGTTTTTGCGCCGCTACCCCACCATTGCCATTGGTGGCGGTTTGCTGCTGGCCATGCTCTGCATTGCCGTCTTCGCACCGTTTCTCTGGACCAAGGACCCCACCTCGCTGGCGCCGGCCTTGCGCACGCGCGAGCCTGGGGCGCAGTTCTGGTTCGGCTCCGACATGCTGGGGCGCGATGTCTATTCGCGCGTGCTCTATGGGGCGCGGGTGTCGCTGCTGGTGGGTTTCTCGGTGGCCTTTTTGGCCAGCGTGATCGGCCTCACCATTGGGCTTTTCTCCGGCTTTATTCGGCTGGCTGACAGCATCGTGATGCGGGTGATGGATGGCATGATGTCCATCCCGCCGATCCTGCTGGCGATTGCGCTGATGGCGCTGACCCGTGGCTCGGTGCAGAATGTGATTTTGGCGATTACCATTGCGGAAATTCCGCGGGTGACGCGGTTGGTCCGCGGTGTTGTGCTCTCCTTGCGTGAGCAGCCTTATGTTGATGCCGCCGTGGCCTCGGGCACCGGTACGGTGATGATTATGTGGCGGCATATTCTGCCCAATACCCTGGCACCGCTCACCGTGCAGGCCACTTATATTTGCGCCGCGGCGATGATCACTGAGGCGATTCTCTCTTTCATTGGTGCTGGCACGCCGCCGATCATTCCCTCCTGGGGGAATATCATGGCCGAGGGCCGTGCGCTTTGGCAGGTGAAGCCCTATATCGTGTTCTTCCCTGCCGTTTTCCTCTCCATCACCGTGCTGGCGGTGAACCTGCTGGGCGATGGCCTGCGGGATGCGATCGACCCGCGCCTGGCAAAGAAGCTGTGATGACCGAACCACTCCTCAGCGTCGAACAGCTGCAAACCCATTTCGCCACCTCGGACGGCATCAACCGTGCCGTGGATGGGGTGTCCTTCCACGTCAATGCGGGGGAGACCCTGGCGATTGTGGGGGAGAGCGGTTGCGGCAAATCCGTGACTGCCATGTCCATTTTGCGGCTCATCCCAGAGCCTCCGGGCAAGATCGCCGGGGCGATCAAGTTTCAGGGCAAGGACCTGTTGAAGCTGTCGGATCGGGAGATGCGGGCGATTCGCGGCAACTCGATTTCGATGATCTTCCAGGAGCCGATGACCTCGCTGAACCCGGTGCTGACCGTGGGGCGGCAGATTGGTGAGACTTTGCGCCTGCATCAGGGCCTCTCGGCACATCAGGCGGAAGAGCGGGCGATTGAAATGCTCGAATTGGTGGGCATTCCTGAGGCGCGGCGGCGGGTGCGGGAATATCCGCATCAGCTTTCGGGCGGCATGCGCCAGCGGGTGATGATTGCCATTGCACTGGCCTGCAACCCCAAGCTGCTGATCGCCGATGAGCCGACCACGGCGCTGGATGTCACCATTCAGGCGCAGATTCTGGACCTGATGCGCGACCTCAAGCACCGGGTGGGCGCGGCCATTGTGCTGATCACCCATGATCTGGGCGTGGTGGCCGAAGTGGCGGAGCGTGTCATTGTGATGTATGCCGGGCGCAAGGTGGAGGAGGCAACGGTGGCGCAGCTCTTTGCCAAGCCGCGGCATCCCTATACCCAGGGCCTGCTGGGCTCGGTGCCCAAGTTGGGCTCTTCGCTCACCGGCGAGACGTCGCGGCTGGCGGAAATTCCGGGCCTGGTGCCCAGCCTGAAGCGCAAGCTTGATGGCTGCGTCTTCGCCTCGCGCTGCCAATATGCGACCGATCTGTGCCGCCAGGTGGTGCCGGGTCTGGAGGAGAAAGTGCCGGGCCATATTGCCGCCTGCCACTATGCGGAACGTGAGGTTGTCGCAGCATGAAGCCCATTCTGCAGGTCTCGGACCTCAAGAAACATTTCCCGGTTAAGGGCGGCCTCTTTGGCACGACCGTGGGCCAGGTTTACGCCGTGGATGGCGTGAGCTTTGACATCCGCAAGGGCGAGACGCTCTCGCTGGTGGGGGAGAGCGGCTGCGGCAAATCCACCGTGGGCAAGGCGGTGCTGCGGCTCTTCCCGCTCACTGCGGGCCAGGTGGTGCTGGATGGCCAGCGGATTGACGATATGCCGGCGGCGGCGCTGCGGCCTTTGCGACGGAAAATCCAGGTCGTGTTTCAGGACCCGTTCAGCTCGCTGAACCCGCGTATGAAGGTGCGCGATATCCTGGCCGAGCCGATCACCAATTTCGGTGTGGCCAGCAGCAGCGCTGATATCGACCGCCGCGTGGCCGAGTTGATGGATAAGGTGCGCCTGCCGCGCGATGCGGTGAATCGCTGGCCGCATGAATTCTCTGGCGGTCAGCGCCAGCGCATTTGTATTGCCCGCGCCTTGGCGGCTGACCCCGATGTGATTGTCTGCGATGAGGCGGTCTCGGCGCTTGATGTCTCGGTGAAGGCGCAGATCGTCAATCTGTTGCAGGATTTGCAGGCCGAGTTGGGTCTGGCGATGCTGTTCATCAGCCATGACCTCGCCATTGTCGAGCATATGACGCACCGGGTGGCGGTGATGTATTTGGGCAAGATCGTGGAGGTCGCTGATAAGCGCGACCTCTTCGGTGGGCCGCGGCACCCCTATACCGAGGCGCTTCTCTCCGCCGTGCCGGTGATGGAGCCGGGTGGTGCGCCGACGCGCATTATCCTCAAGGGCGATGTGCCCAGCCCCATTCGTCCGCCGCCGGGCTGCCGCTTCCATACCCGTTGCCCCTATGCGTTTGATCGCTGCCGCAAGGAGGAGCCGAAGCTGGTGGCGACGGGCAATAACCATCTGGCCGCCTGCCATTTGCATGACCTGCCCGAGGCGGAGAACCCGCTGCTGAACCAGACGGGCGCCACCGCCTTCAGGGCTGCCTCGCTTGGGGCGGCCTGAGGGGCTTATCCGCTTTGAGGCCCGTGCGCCGCGCGGGGGCTTTGGGCGGGTGGTGAAGTTTTCCTTCTGGCTGGTGCTGCTGGCGCCGCCGCTTTTGATGCTGGGCACCTGTGCCGGGCTCAAATCCTTTGTCATGTCCGATGATGATGAGGTGGCGCTGGGGGCGATGATGTTCGGCGCCAGCGCGCTGGGGCTGCTTTGGGCCTTATGGCTGGGGGGCGTGCCGGTCTTGGCGCTGCTGATGCTGGCCACGCGCGGCCGCAAGCTGGTTATTGAACAAGCATCGCCACCACCCGCTTGACGCCTTGCGGCCTAGCAGCGAGGCTCTATTCCAACATCACTCAACGACGGGAGGCGGAACATGCCGCAAGTCACACTCACGGTGAACGGCAAGACCCACAGCGTGGCGGTGGAGAGCCGCACCCTGCTGGTCGAATTGCTGCGCGAAAAGCTGCGGCTGACCGGCACGCATGTCGGCTGTGATACCAGCCAATGCGGGGCCTGCGTGGTCCATATCAATGGCGAATCGGTGAAGTCCTGCACCACCCTCGCGGTGATGTGCGATGGCGCTGCGGTCACCACCATCGAGGGGCTGGCTGCGGCTGATGGCACCCTGCACCCGATGCAGGAGGCGTTTCGCGAATACCATGCGCTTCAGTGTGGTTTCTGCACCCCTGGCATGGTGATGAGCGCCATCGACCTGGTGCAGAAGCACCCTGAGGGCCTGAGCGAGCGCGAAATCCGCGAGGGTCTGGAAGGCAATCTCTGCCGCTGCACCGGCTATCACAATATTGTGAAGGCCATCGCAGCTGCGGCCGATGTGATGCATGGCAAGCGCGAGACCATCGCCGCCGCTGCCGAGTGATTTTTCCGCCGCGCGCCGTATCCTCGGCGCGCGGGATGTCTGGGGCGCCAAGCCACCGGCACAGGTGGCATGCCCGCATAGGGAGCGAACAACATGGACACCATCATCCCCTTTGAGGGCATTGGCGCCAGCGTGAGACGCAAGGAAGATTTGCGTTTCCTCTCCGGCCGCGGCCATTACACCGATGACATCAACCGCCCGGGCCAGACCTATGCCTGGTTTCTGCGCAGCCCGCATGCGCATGCGCGGATCAGGGCGATTGACCTTGCCGCCGCGCGGGCGATGCCGGGGGTGATTGCGATTTTCACCGGCGAGGATATGGCGGCCGATAAGATTGGCGGCGTGCCTTGTGGCTGGCAGATCCACAACAAGGATGGCTCGCCCATGGCCGAGCCGCCGCACCCGGTGCTGGCCCAGGGCAAGGTACGCTTTGTGGGTGATGCGGTGGCGCTGGTGGTGGCAACCACCCGCCCACAGGCGCGCGATGCGGCCGAGGCCATTATCGTTGATTATGATGTGCTGCCCGCGGCGGCCGATATGCATCAGGCCCAGGCGCCAGGCGCGCCGGCGGTGCATGATGATATCCCCTCCAATATTTGCTATGATTGGCATATTGGCGACAAGGCGACGACGGATGCCGCCTTCGCCAATGCCAAGCATGTGGTGAAGTTTGAGCTGGTGAATAATCGGCTCATTCCCAATGCCATGGAGCCGCGCGCGGCGATTGGCGATTACGACCCCACCACCGATGAGCACACGCTCTATACCACGAGCCAGAACCCGCATGTGATCAGGCTGCTAATGGGCGCCTTTGTGCTGAATATTCCTGAATCCAAGCTGCGGGTTGTCGCCCCCGATGTGGGTGGTGGGTTTGGTTCGAAGATTTTCCATTACATCGAAGAGGCGGCGGTCACCTGGGCAGCGGCCAAGGTGAATTTGCCGATCAAGTGGACGGCGGATCGCACTGAATCCTTCATGACGGACGCGCATGGCCGCGACCACATCACCCAGGCCGAATTGGCGCTGGATGAAGAGGGCACGTTCTTGGGCCTTCGGGTGGTGACGCAGGCGAATATGGGCGCCTATCTCTCCACCTTCGCCACCTCGGTGCCGACCTATCTCTACGCCACGCTGCTGGCTGGCTGCTATCAGACGCCCGCGATCTATGCCCAGGTGAAGGCGGTCTTCACCAATACCGTGCCGGTGGATGCCTATCGCGGTGCGGGCCGGCCGGAGGCCACCTTCCTGATCGAGCGGCTGGTGGATGTGGCGGCACGCGAGACTGGCATCGACAAGATTGCCATTCGCCGCCGCAATTTCATTCGGCCCGACCAGTTTCCGTATCAGACGCCGGTCGCGCTGCAATATGACAGCGGCGATTATTTCTCGACGCTGGATATGGCGATGAAGGCTTCTGACTGGGCCGGCTTTGAGGCGCGCCGGGCCGAGGCGGCCAAGCAGGGCAAGCTGCGCGGCATTGGTATTTCCACCTATCTTGAGGCCTGCGGCATTGCGCCCTCGGCGGTGGTGGGGGCGCTGGGTGCGCGGGCGGGGCTGTATGAGGTGGGGGTGATCCGCGTGCATCCCACCGGCTCGGTCACCGTGCTGACGGGCACGCATAGCCATGGCCAGGGGCATGAGACCACGCTGGCGCAGCTGGTCTCTGACCGGTTGGGCGTGCCGGTGGCCAATGTGGACATCGTGCATGGCGACACGGCGAAAGTGCCCTTTGGCATGGGCACCTATGGCAGCCGGTCGCTGGCGGTGGGCGGCTCGGCCATGGTGAAGGCGATGGACAAGATTGTCGCCAAGGCCAAACGCATCGCGGCCCATTTGATGGAGGCCGATGTTGCCGATATCGAATTTGATCGCGGCACTTTCCGCGTTGCTGGCACGGACAAGACGAAGTCGCTGACCGATATCAGCCTGGCCGCCTATGTGCCGCATAATTACCCCATCGAGGAGATCGAGCCCGGCCTTGAGGAAACTGCCTTTTACGACCCGAAGAATTTCACTTATCCGGGCGGCTGCCACATTGCCGAGGTGGAGATCGAGATCGAGACCGGCATTGTCTCCATGGTGAATTTCACCGCGGTGGATGATGTGGGGCAGGTGATCAACCCGATGATCGTCGAAGGCCAGGTGCAGGGCGGCGTGGCCCAGGGCATTGGCCAGGCGCTGCTGGAGGCTTGCGTTTATGACGCGCAGGGCCAGCTGATCAGCGGCTCGATGATGGATTACACCATGCCGCGCGCCGATGATCTGGCCCCGGTTTCGGTGGCCACCCACACCACCTTGTGCACCCATAACCCGCTGGGGGTGAAGGGCTGCGGCGAGGTGGGGGCCATTGGCTCACCGCCGGCCGTGATCAATGCGGTGGTGGATGCGCTGCGCGATTATGGCGTCCGCCATGTCGAGATGCCGGCGACACCGGCAAAAATCTGGTCCATCATTCACGCCAACGCGCCGCAGATGGCCGCCGAATAACTGAGAGACAACCCCCGCCCGATCGCCGAAGGCGTGCATCGGGCGGCCAAAGGAGACATCGAAGATGTATGATTTTGCTTATCACAAGCCCGCCTCCATCGCCGATGCCGTGAAGCTGCTGGCGGCGGACCCGGAGGCCAAGGTGGTCTCCGGCGGGCATACCCTGCTGCCGGCGCTCAAGCACCGGCTGAACAAGCCCACCTCGCTGATCGACCTCTCCGGCATTGCCGATCTCAAGGGGATCAAGAAGGTGGGCAATTCCATCGTGATCGGCGCGCTGACCCGCCATGTTGAGGTTGCCACCTCCGAGATCGTGGCCGCGGCCATTCCGGCACTGGCCTATATGGCCAGCCATATTGGTGACAATCAGGTGCGCAACCGCGGCACGATTGGCGGCAGCGTTTCCAACAATGACCCGGCGGCGGATTACCCCGGCGCGGTGCTGGGCCTGGGCGCCACGGTGCATACCTCCAAGCGCAAGATTGCAGCGGATGATTTCTTCCAGGGCATGTTCACCACGGCGCTGGAGGCCGACGAAATTCTGACCGCGATCGAGTTCCCGATCCCGGAAAAGGCCGGCTATGCCAAGATGAAGAACCCGGCCAGCCGTTATGTCATGGCCGGCGCCTTCGTCTCCAAGGGGCCGATGGGCGTGCGCGTTGTGATCAATGGCGCCGGGCCGGGCGTGTTCCGCCAATCCGCCATGGAAGCCGCGCTGGCGGCGAGCTGGGCGCCGGGTGCGGTGGCTGGCGTCAAGCAGGATGCTGATGGCCTGAACAGCGACATCCATGGCAGCGCCGAATATCGCGCGCATCTGGTGGGTGTGATGGCGAAGCGGGCGATCATCGCCGCCGGCTGAGCCATGTCGGCTGCTGATCTGGGGTTGTTCCTGGCGGCGGCCTTGGTTCTGGCCGTGATTCCGGGGCCTGGCATGTTGTATGTGGGCGCGCGCAGTTTGGCGGGCGGCTTGGGGGAGGGGTTGGCCTCCACCATGGGGACCGGCCTCGGCGGTATGGTGCATGTTCTGGCCGGGGCGTTTGGGCTTTCAGCCCTTGTGATGGCCAGTGCCGAGGCTTTTACGGTGATGAAGCTGCTGGGCGGCTTCTATCTGGTGTGGCTGGGTGTTCAGGCTTGGCGTCAGGCCCGGCTGTCACAGTTGGCGGATGGCGGGGTGGCGGCCTTGGGCATGGCCCGCGCCTTTCGCGAGGGCGTGGTGGTGGAGGCGCTGAATCCAAAGACGGCGGCGTTTTTCCTGGCCTTTATTCCACAATTTCTTGACCCCGCGCGGGGGGATGTCGGCTGGCAGTTTGTCCTGCTGGGCAGCCTTTGCGTGGCGGCGAATAGCCTGGTCGATGCCGTGGTGGCGCTGGCCGCTGGCCGGCTGCGCGATGTGGCAGGGCGGCGTGGCAGCGTGTTGTTGCGCATGCGCCAGGCGGGGGCGGGATTGATGGTGGCGCTGGGCCTGGGTGTGCTGCTGCTGCGCCGGCCCATGGCCTGACGGGGCTTTCCCCGCCGGCCATGGCATGGCCCAATGCTGGCCATGCAGCTTGATGACCCCCAGTTCACGCCGAGAGGCGACACAGCTTTGAGCGCCATGAGGCGGCCCATATGTCGCTGCTGGCGCCTCAAGATCGGGGGGCTTGGCTGAGGTGACCCATCTGATTGTTATTGGCGCGGGCATTATGGGGGCTTGCACCGCGCTGGAGGGGCTCAAGCGCGGCTGGCAGGTGACCATTCTTGACCCTGGCACGCCGGGGGGAGAGCAGGCGGCGAGCTACGGCAATGGTTGCTGGCTCAACCCGCTCAGCGTTATTCCGCCGGCACTGCCTGGGGTGTGGAAGAAACTGCCGAAATTTCTGCTGGACCCGTTGGGGCCCCTGGCGATCCGCTGGCGTTATTTTCCCAAGGTGGCGCCTTGGCTGATGCGCTATCTTGCCGCTGGCTGGACCGAGGCGCGGGTGTTGCGCACGGCGCGCGCGCTGCGTGGGTTGCTGGCCGATGCGCCCGCCCGGCATCTTACCCTGGCGCGTGAGGCGGGGGTGGAGCATCTGATAGAGCGCAAGGGCCTGATGTATGTCTGGGCCGACCGGGCCGGATTTGCGGCCGAGGCGCTGGCCTGGCGGATTCGGGCGCAGGTGGGGTGTTCTTGGCGCGAATTGGATGAGGATGCGCTGCGCCAGCAGGAGCCGGCTTTGGACCGGCGCTATCGCTTTGGTATCATGACCGATGAGGGCGCGAGCTGTGCCGACCCTGGCGCCTATGTCGCGGCGCTGGTGGCGTTGGCCCAGGCCCGGGGGGCGCGGCTGCACCGGGCCGCCGCCACTGGTTTTCGCCTGGAGCGCGGCCGGCTGCGCGCGGTGACCACCGGCAAGGGCGAGGTGGTGGGGGATATGGCGGTGATTGCGGCCGGGGTGCGGTCCAAGCCTTTGGCGGCGCTGGCTGGCGATGACCTGCCCTTGGAGAGTGAGCGCGGCTACCATGCCGAGATTATCGCACCCGAAGTCTCCATCCGCACGCCCTTGATGCCCCATGATGGCAAGATGAGCGTGATTCGCACGCGCAATGGCCTGCGCGCCGCGGGGCAGGTGGAAATTGCCGGTATTGACGCCTTGCCGGATTGGCGGCGGGCCGAGATTTTGCGGGACCATGTGATCCGTACCGTGCCTGGCCTGCCGGCGGGCCTGCCGGCGGAGCGGGTGCGCGTGTGGCTCGGGCATCGCCCTTCCATGCCCGATGGGATGCCATGCCTGGGGCTGGCTTCTGCCTCACGTGATATCGGCCATGGTTTTGGTCATGGTCATGTCGGGCTGGTGGGTGCACCGCGCAGCGCGGCAATCATTGTGGGGTTGCTGGCAGGGGAAGTGATACCTGAATCGGCGGTTTTTTCTCCCGCGCGCTTCATGTCATGATTCCTCTCGCATTTCGTTCTGCATGGTGGCATACTCACGTCAAGGCCTTGCATCCCGCAGCGCCTTTTTTCTGAATCTGGATTGTGCACCAACGTGTCTGACAATATGCCGGAAGGCGGGCTGATTGAAGCCAAGGTGAAGTGGTACAACGGGCGCAAGGGCTTCGGCTTTGTGCTGGGACCAGATGGGCAGGATGTGTTCTTTCATGCATCCGCGCTGACGGATGCGGGTATTGAACAGCCCGATACGGACGACACGCTGGTGTGCGAGATCGGTTCTGATCGCACGGGTCGGCGCCTCGTCACACGGATCACGGAGTTGAAGCGTGGTCCAGGCGGCGGTGCTTCGCGCGGTTTTGGTGGCGCCCCTGGTGGGTTTGGTGACCGTCCGCCGCGTGGCAATTTCGGTGATCGCCCGCCGCGCCGCGATTTTGGCGGCCCCTCGGGTGGTGGCTTCGGCGCCCCGGGTGGTTTTGGTGACCGTCCGCCGCGGCGCGATTTTGGCGACCGTCCGCCGCGCCGCGATTTTGGCGCTCCGGGTGGCTTCGGCGGCGGCGGCGGTGGCTTCGGTGGTGGCGGTGGCTTTGGTGACCGTCCGCCCCGTCGTGACTTCGGTGGTCCGCCGGGTGGCGGCATGGGTGGTGATCGCCCGCGTCGTGACTTCGGCGGCGGCGGTGACGCCGGCGGGCCGACCTACGGCGTCAATGGCACCGTGAAGTGGTTTGATCAGGTGCGTGGCTTCGGCTTCGTGACGCCTGATGATGGTGGCCAGGATGTCTTCCTGCATTCCTCCGTGCTGCAGCGCGCGGGCAAGCAGGATGTGCAGCAGGGCGAGAAGGTGGCTCTTGATGTCCGTGATGGGCAGCGTGGGCGCCAGGCCGTCACCATGAAGTAAGCCTTCCTCCGGGACGGTTTTGAGGAGGCCCCGGCCGCGATGCCGGGGCCTTTTTCATGTTCGGGTAACCGGGCGTGGTCATAATGGGGTGATGTGGTGGCTTGCATTTCTCCTTCTGCCTGGCTGGGCCCTGGCGCAACCCGCCTGCAATGCGCAGCGGGAGGGGCAGGTAGCCTGCATGGCCGGTCGGCTTTGCGCCTGCCGCTATGATATGGGCGGTAGCCTGACCGGCCGTCCCTCGGCGCATCGCTGGGATTGTGGGGCGCTGCGGCCGGATTGCCGGCCTGATCCATTGCCGGTACCTGACAATTCGGCGCTGCCATGGCTGGCCGTGCCACCGCGTATTGTGACACCGCGTGCCGCGCCACCGCGTGCCATGCCTGGGCAAGGCGGCGAGGCTGATGGTTCCCCCGGAGCCCGGTCTGGCGTTATAATCACTGGGAAATGAGGGGCTGAGCCATGCAACGCCGCAGTTTTGTCGCCGCCATGCTGGCCGCTCCGGCGGTGGCGCAACCGCAATGGCCTGACCGTCCGGTCCGCCTCGTGGTGCCCGATGCACCGGGTGGGGGCAATGATATCACCGGGCGCATCTTCGCCCATCACCTGCAAATGGCGCTGGGCCAGGGGTTTCCGGTGGAGAACCGGGTTGGGGCTGGGGGGCGGATTGGGGTTGAGCATGTTTTCCGCAGCCCGGCCGATGGTGGGACATTGCTGCTGGGCAATGCCGGCTCCAATGGCATCAATGCTGCGCTCTACCAGAACCTGCCCTATAATCTTGAGGCCGATTTCACGCCGATATCGCTGCTGGTCACCGGGCCCAATGCGCTGTGCATCAACCCTCGGGCGCTGCCGGCGGCGAATATGGCCGAATTGCTGGCCATGCTGCGGGCGCGGCCGCCGGGCAGCGTGAATTACGCCTCGGCCGGGCCTGGCTCATCGGCGCATTTCTCGGGCGAATTGTTCAAGGCCATGGCGGGGCTCGACCTCACCCATATCCCCTTTCGTGGGGCGGTGCAGATGGGCCAGGCGGTGGCCTCGGGCGATACGCCGGTGGTGATTGGCAACCTTGTCAATTTGCAGGGCTTTATCGCCCGCGGCGAGATTCGGCTGATGGCGGTGACCTCGCTGGTGCGCTGGCCCGCCACGCCCGATGTGCCCACGTTGCATGACAGCGGCCTGCCGGGCTTTGAGACCCTGGCCTGGAATGGGTTGTTTGGCCCCGCTGGCCTGGCGCCGGCCATTACCGCCAGGCTGCTGCTCGAGTTGCGCCGAATTGCTGGCCTGGCCGAGGTGCAGGAGCGTATCGCCGCCATTGGTGGCCAATTGGTGGTGAGCGAGCCGGCAGCCCTGGCCGCGCGGGTGCGCGATGACATCACGAAATGGCGCCGCCTCGCCGCGCAAGCCAATATTAGGGCCGATTGAGATGCGCATCACCGGACTCGATTTCTGCGGCGTGGCGGTGACCCCGCGCACCAATTGGTGCTTCCTGCTGGTGCGCACCGAGGATGGCCGCACGGGGCTGGGCGAATGCACCCTGGCCAATCAGGAGGCGCTGTTGGCGGCTGAGGCGGCGCGGCTGGCCAGCCGGGTTGTGGGTTGCGATGCCCTGGCGCGCAACCGCCTGGCCCGGCTGCTGCCCCATGCCCAGGGCGGGCTGGTGGCGCAAACCGTGCTGAGTGCCTTTGAGGGCGCGTTATGGGATCTGGCGGGGCAGGCGCTGGGCCGGCCCATCCATGCCCTGCTGGGTGGGGCGCTGCGCGAGACGGTGCCGCTCTATGCCAATATCAATCGCGGCACCAATCCCCGCACGCCCGAGGGTTTTGCCGCGGCCGCCGGGCGGGCGCTGGCGGCGGGGTTTCGCGCCATCAAACTCGCCCCTTTCGACCCGATCATCTGGGAAGACGCGGCCGAGCCCGGCTGGCGCCAGGGCTATGCCGAGGGGCTGGCACGCATAGCCGCGGTGCGCGCCGCCATTGGCCCTGAGCATGCGCTGATGGTGGATGCGCATTGGCGCTTCTCCCCCGGTGGGGCGGCACGGCTGATCCAGGATGTGGCGGGGTTTGACCTGTTCTGGCTGGAATGCCCTGTGGCCGAGGCCAATCACGCCGAAATCCGCCGGCTGCGCGGCATGGCCAATGACCGTGGCATGCGCCTGGCCGGGGCTGAGGCGCTGGCAGGGCTGGCCGCCTATCGCCCGCTGATCGAGACCGGCTGCTATGATGTGCTGATGCCTGATATGAAACATTGCGGCGGGCATGAGGAAATGCGGCGCATCGCCGCCCTCGCTCTCACCGCTGGGGTGGAGATTGCCCCGCATAACCCTACGGGCCCAGGCTGCCACGCCCATTCGCTGCATGCCTGCGCCACGCTGCCCAATCTGCTGCCACTGGAGGTGCAGTTTGGCGAGACGGAGCGCTTCTTCACCCTCTGCCCCGGCGCTAGCCTGGGGTTTTCGGCTGGCGGTGCCGTTGTGCCGGGCGGGGCGGGCTTGGGGGTGGCGCTGGATGAGGCGGATGCGCGGGCGACGCCTTGGAAGCCCCAGGCCACGCCCTGGCTGGACCCGCGGCTGGGGTAGCGCGGGCGGGGCCAGCGGTGCAACATCGGCTCGGCCAAAGCCCGGCCTGGAACCAGGAGTAGCCGTATGCATCGCCGATCGCTCTTTGCTCTGCCGCTGCTCGCAGCACCTGCGCTGGCGCAGGAGGGGCCGTGGCCCTCGCGCCCCATCACCTTGCTATCGGGTTTTCCCAATGGGGCGGGGACGGATATCTATTCCCGCCGCCTGGCCGAGCCGCTCACCCGGCTGCTGGGCCAGCCCATCATTGTCGATAACCGCACGGGGGCGGGCGGCAATATCGCCTCCGACCTGGTGGCCAAGGCGCGGCCTGATGGGTATCTGCTGCTGCTGGGCACGGCGGGCACCCATGCCATCAACCAGACGCTGTATCGCAGCCTGCCATTTCACGTGGTCAATGACTTCACGCCCATCGCCCATCTGGGGGATGTGCCCAATGTGCTGACCACCAGCCTGCCGCGGCGGCCGCAATTCCAGAACTGTGCCGATGTGCTGGCGGCGGCGCGGGCGCGGCCCCAGGCGGTGAGCTATGCCTCGACCGGCAATGGCGCCTCCACCCATCTCGCCGGCGCGCAATTCGCCGCGGCGGCGAATATTGACCTCCTGCATGTGCCCTATCGCGGCCAGCCCGGCGCCCAAGGGGCCGTGCTGGCGGGCGATGTGGATATTTTCTTCAACCAGGTTGGCCCGGCACTCGGCGCCATCCAGGGGGGGCAGACCCGCGCCATCGCGGTGACCACGGCCGGGCCGGTGGCGGCACTCCCCGGCGTGCCGACGGTGGCCGAGGCCTGTGGCCTGCCCGGCTTTGTCTCCACCACCTGGTATGGGCTTTTGGGGCCGGCTGGGATGGCCCCGGCCATCGTTGCGCGCATCAATGATGCGGTGCAGCAGGTGATCACCTCGGCGGAATTCGCCCAATGGCTGACCAACACCCAGGGCATCGCGCCCCCGCCGGTGACCACGCCTGAGGCGTTTGGCGCCATCCTCCGCCGCGATGTGGCGAGTTGGGCTGAGGTGGTGCGCCGTTCCGGTGCCACGGTGGATTGACCCGGCTGCGGCCCCGCGTGAGGTTGCTGCCATGAATTTCTCCCTGCGCTCTGGCGGCGGCTTCATCACCACGCGGGGGGAGGGGGGCGTCCTGTGATACCGGCCTGGGTGCTCTTCACCGTATCGGCGGCGGCGTTTCAGTGCTGGCGGACGGCCAAGCAGCAAAAATTGCGCGGACAACTTTCGGTCAATGGTGCCGGGGTGGTGCGCTACCTCTATGGCGTGCCGATGGGCCTGGCCTTTCTGGGCGGCTACTGGCTGGCTTTTGGCGGGGCGGTGGGCGGCTTTTCCTGGGTGTTCTGGGCCTATTGCCTGGGCGGGGGATTGGGGCAGATTCTGGGCACCAACCTGCTCATCATGAGTTTTGACAAGCGCGGCTTTGCCGTGGGCACCGCCTATTCCAAGACTGAGGCGATCCAGGCCTCGATCATTGCCATCGTGCTGCTGGGCGAGACGATACCGCTGCTCTCCTGGCTGGGCATCGCGGTCTCGGTGGGCGGGGTGCTGTATCTCTCGCTGGCCGGGCGCAACCTCTCGCCGCGCGGCTTGCTGGAGGCGACATTCCAGCCCGCGGCCATTCTGGGCATCGCGGCGGGCTTTGCTTTTGCGGTGTGTTCGGTCTTCATCAAATCGGCCAATCAGGCGCTGGAGGGCGGTGATCTGGTGCTCAAGGCGCTAGTCTGCCTGGTGATCATCAACGGGATGCAAACGCTGATGCAGGGCGGCTTTTTGCTGGCGCGTGAGCCGGGCGAGATGGCCCGGGTGTTCAGCAGCTGGCGGGATTCGGCGGTGGTGGGTGCGCTGTCGGCCTGTGGTTCGGCCTGCTGGTTCTCGGGCTTTGCGCTGGCGCCGGTGGCCATGGTGCGCGCGGTGGGGCAGGTGGAGATCATCTTCACCCTGCTCGTCAGCCGCTTCTATCTGGGCGAGCGCATCCGCATGGCGGAGCGCATCGGCGCGCTGGTCGTGGTGGCGGGTGTGGTGCTGGTGTTGCTGGGGAAATATAGCTGGGGCTGAGGGTTTGCATGCCAGCATCTAAGCCGGCGCGATATTGACCCGGCGCGGCCTGCTTGCCAGCATCCGGCCGCATCAAGGAAGACTGTCATGCAGCACGCCGCCTTTCGCGCCCAGGAGCTCAATCCCGCTCGCCTCGCCGCATTGTATCGCCGCCAATTCGCCATGTCGAAACTGGCCAAGGGCGAAACTGTGGCCTGCATTTCCGACCTTTCGACCCGGCGCGAATATATCCAGGCCGCCTTCGCCGCGGCGGATGAGCTGGGGGCTGATGTCTATGAGATCTG
>NZ_JBBARU010000021.1:0-43134 GCF_040399605.1 Rhodovarius sp.
AGGTGATGGGGGTGGAGAGCCGCTCGAAACCCTCCACCACCGAGGGCGCGCGCAGCGCGCGCTGGCAGGCGGCCTCGGCGCGTTCCATGAAGGCGGCAGGCGTATTGGCCGGCGCGAAAAGCCCCGCCCAGATCGAATAAACCAGATCATAGCCCTGCTCGCGCATGGTGGGGGTATCGGGGAATTCAGCCGTCCGCGCCTCGGCCATCACGCCCACGGCTTGGAGGTTGTTCACCCGCAGCGCGCCGGGCAGATCGGCATAGACTTCAACATCCTGGCGCAGCAGGGCGATGATCGCCTCGGCGCTGCCCCGGAAGGGCACATGCGTCATGTCCAGATTATTCTGCCGGGCGAGCGCCACCATCACGATATGCGGTATCGAACCCGGCCCGACCGAGCCGTAATTGAAGCCGCCGCGTGCCGCCCGGGCGCGCGCCACCAGGCTGGCCGCATCACGCACCGTGCTGCCGGGGGCGGACATCACCATCACCGGCGCATCGCCCAACTGGCAGAGGGGCGCGAAATCAGCCACGCGATAGGGCAGGTCGCTGCGGAAATGCGGCTGCACCCCCATCGGGCCGGTGGTGGTCAGCAGCAGGGTGGTGCCATCGGGCCGGGCGCGCGCCACCTCGGCCGCGCCAATCGCGCCCGCCGCGCCCGTCGTGGTCTTCACCACCACCTGGGTGCCCAGCGCCTCGCCCAACTCCGGCGCCAGCAGCCGCGCCATCCGGTCGGCCGAGCCGCCAGCAGCGAAATTCACCACAATGGTGATGGGCGCCTGCGCCCGCGCCGCAGGGGCGAGCAGGGCCAGCAGGGCAAGAACGGGCAACAGACGCATGGGGCAAGGCTTCCGAAAAATGTTCGATCGCATATTTTCGCACCCGCGCTCGCCGGGCAAGCGTTCGAAACGGTTAAATTTTAACTGCCCGCCGTTTCTGCCCGCGCACGCGCCAACAGGCAGAGAATCTCGAACATCATCGTTGCACCGGCCAAAGCCGTGGCATTGCCCACATCAAAGGGCGGCGAGACCTCAACCACATCAGCACCCAGAATGCGCAACCCCTCCAGCCCGCGCAGCATGCGAATCGCCTCACGCGGGGTCAGCCCCCCCACCTCGGGCGTGCCGGTGCCGGGCGCGAAGGCTGGGTCCAGGCTGTCGATATCAAAGCTGAGATAAGTCGGCCCCATGCCCACCACCCGCCGCGCCTCGGCCACCACCGCATCGGGGCCCAGCCTTTCGCATTCCTCAATGGTGATGATCCGCACACCCTGCGCCCGGGCCCAATCCATATCATCCATGGCGTAGAGCGAGCCGCGGATGCCGATCTGCACGCTCCGCTTGGGGTCGAGCAGCCCCTCCTCGATGGCGCGGCGGAAGGGCGTGCCATGGGTGAAGCGATTGCCGCCGAAATAGCTGTCATTGGTGTCGGAATGCGCATCGAAATGCACCATGCCGAGCGGTGCCAGCGCCGGCCTTGCGCGCATAATCCCGCGCAGGATGGGCAGCGAGATCAAATGATCGCCGCCCGCCACCAACGTCCATGCGCCGCCAGCGCGGATATCGGCCACCTGCGCGGTGATCAATTGCAGCGTCTCCAGCACATTCACCGGATTGGTGGTGACATCGCCCAGATCCGCCACCGCGCAAAGCTCATAGGGCGCCACGCCGGTCACCGGATTGACCCGGCGCATCAGGGTGGAACTGGCGCGCAACTCCCGTGGGCCATGCCGCGTGCCGGGGCGATTGGTGGTGCCGCCATCGAAGGGAATGCCGATGATGGCGATATCCAGCCCCTCGGCGCTCTCGCGCTGCGGCAGGCGCATAAAGGTCACGGGCCCGGCAAAGCGGGGCATGGTCAGCCCATCGGGCGGCATCGGGTTTGTCATGGGGGAAATCCTAGCCCTATGTCCGCGCGCCAACCAGCGTGGCCACGGCATCGCGCTGCGCCTCGGTCTCCGGGTGAGATCCGGCAGCGTAAACCCGTGCCGCCGCCTCGGCCGGGGCCATCCCCAGGGCGCCGAGCAGGCCCAGCGCCGTCATCCCGGTGCGGCCAATCCCCGCACCGCAATGCAGCAGCAGTGTCTCCCCCGCCCGCAGCCGCGCCGCCTGCAGGCCAAGCCATGCGGCAAAAGCGCCCAGATCATCGGGCACGGAAAAATCCTCCACCGGATGGGCATGCACCTGCCAAGGCGCGGCACCGCTTTGCAGCAGCGTCGCATAGGCGGGGGATTTCTGGGCGATTTCGGCCGCGCCGTTCAGGCACAGCACATGGCCAATGCCCGCCTCTTGCATCGCCGCCAGCCATTGCGCCATCGCAGCCCCGCGCCCCGGCATGGCCGAGAGCCAAAGCCTGCCCGCCACCCCCTCCGGCAGGGGAAGCGGGCGCAGCAGCGGGCTCAGGCCGGAATCCGCACGACAATGCCATCGGTTTCGGCCGAGACCGGGATTTGGCAGGCTAGGCGGGATTCGGGCCGCCGATGCTCCGCCTCGGCCAACATGCTGCGCTCCTCCACATTGGGTGCGGCCAGCCTTTCGCCCCAGGCCGCATCCACATAGACATGGCAGGTGGCGCAGGCGCAGTCGCCATAGCAATCAGCCTCGATGCCCGGCACCTTGGCCGCCAGCGCCGCATGCATCGCCGTCAGCCCCTCCTCGCCCTCCACATCCCGGCGGGAACCATCGGGCAGGGAAAATATTACACGTGGCATGGGCTTCCTCATTGCTAGGCCCATGAAATCGCGCCCGGCGGGTCTTCGTCAAGAACGATGCGGCTTCGTCACGAAATCGGGTCAATCTGCTGTGATATTGCCGGCCTGAATCACCGCCTGCCAGCGCTCCAACTCGCCCCGCACCAGGGCGGTGTATTCCACCGGCCCCAGTCGGCCCGGGCGCACGCCAATGGCGGTGAAGCGCTACACTACCCCCGCATCGGTCAGCAGCGCGGCCAGTTCGCGATCCCAGCGCGCCACGATCTCGCCCGCCACGCCGGCCGGCAGCGAAAAGCCGAACCAATTGGTGGCGGCGGGGAAGCCCGCCCACCTACCCGGCCTGAAGCTCCAACCGGCGCAGCAGCGGCCCCCACCGATTGCTCTCCCTGGTCAGAAAATGGCCGAATTCCGCCGGCGTGGAGCCGGCGGCGAACATCCCCTCATTCAGCATCCGCCCGCGAAAATCATCGCCGCGGATGACCTGCACCGCGGCCTGGGAAATCCGCTCGATCATCCCCGCCGGGCTGCGCGCCGGCACCAGCAGGCCAAACCAGGTCTGCGCCACCACATCGGGCTTGAAATCGGCCACCAGCGGCACCTCCTCATTGCCCGGCATCCGCCTCTCGCCGGTCCAGGCCAGAATGCGGCCGGTGCCTCCGCGGTGCAGCGCCAGGCCGGTGGCACCGCCCACCACCAGCAGGTCTAGCCGCCCGCCCAGCAAATCCGCCACCTGGGCGGAATCCCCCCGATAGGTCACATCCTGCATCCGCACCGAGAAGGCTTCATTCACCAACAGCATGGCAATGTTGTTGAAGCTGGAAGGCCCATTGGTGCCATAGGTGATGGTGCCGGGCCGCGCCGCCGCGCGGGCCATCAGCGCAGGCAGATCCGCCGGCCCATCCGGCCGCGCCACAATGGCGAAGGGCAGGGTGGAAACCAAGGTGACCGGCGAAAAATCCTCCACCCGATAGGAGAGATTGCGCACGATATGCGGGTTGATGGTCAGCGTGCTGCCCGAGGCGATGAGCACAGTATGCCCATCCGGCGCGCTGCGGGCGACGTAATCGGCACCGATCACCGTCGCCGCCCCAGGCCGGTTCTCCACCTGCACCGGCAGGCCCAAAGGTGCGGCCATGCGTTCGGCCAGCACCCTGGCGGTGACATCGGTGGAGCCGCCGGGCGGGAAGGGCACGGTGATGGTCACCGGCCGGGCCTGCGCCTGCCCCGGCTTGGGGGCGGCGGCAGACAGGGCAATGCAGGGCGCGGCCAGCATGGCGCGGCGAGTTGGCATGGGATTCCTCCAGTCTTTGGCAGGATGTTGGCCCGCCCGGCCGGTCAGCGCTACCCGGAAAACGCCTGGGCGCGGACCAGACGGGCATAGAGCCCATCCTGCGCCATCAGCGCGGCATGATTGCCCTGTTCCAACGCCCGCCCCGCTTCCATCACCACGATCAGGTCAGCATCCTTCACGGTGGAAAGCCGATGCGCGATGACCAGCGAGGTGCGGCCCTGCCGCAGCCGGGCGATGGCCTGCTGCACCAACACCTCATTTTCGGCATCAAGCGCCGAGGTCGCCTCATCAAGCAGCAGCACGCGCGGGTTGCGCAGCAGGGCGCGCGCCAGCGAAATCCGCTGCCGCTGCCCGCCCGAAAGCCGCCCACCGCCCGGCCCCAGCGGCGTGGCATAGCCGGCCGGCAGGGCAGTGATGAAATCATGCGCCGCCGCGGCGCGGGCGGCATCCTCCACCTCTTCCTGGGTGGCACCCGGCCGGCCACAGGCGATATTGGCCAGGGCGGTGTCGTCGAAAATCAGGCTCTCCTGGCCGACATAGGCAATGGCATCGCGCAGCCCCGCGATCTGCAACCCGCGGACATCCACGCCATCGAGCAGCACCGCCCCCCCGGTCACATCATGCAGCCGGGGCAGCAAGGTGATGGCGGTGGATTTCCCCGCCCCCGAAGGGCCCACCAGCGCCACGGTCTGCCCCGGTTCGGCGGTCAGCGAGAGGCCGGTCAGCGCCGCCTCCTCGCCCTGGCCATAGGCGAAGGTCACGTCGCGGAACTCGATCCGCCCATGCCCGGCCGGCAGTGGCTTCGCATCCGCCGCATCGACCACGAGGCGCGGCGTATCCAGCACGGCGAAAACCCGCGCCAGCCCCGCCAACCCTTCCTGCAAGGTGGCATTGAGCGAGCCCAGCGCCCGCACCGGGCGCGAGGCAATGAGCAGGGCGGCAACAAAGCCGGTAAACTCGCCCACCGTGCCCAGCCCATTGGACACCCGCCAGCCGACAAAACCCAGCACCGCGGCCACTGTCAGCCCCCCCAGCACCTCCAGCACCGGATCGACCCGCGCACGGCTGGTGGCAATATGGAACAGGGATTCGCGCAAGCCCAAAAAGGCGGCGCCGGCACGGCCCTCCTCGGAGGCTTCCAGCCGATAGGCGCGCACCACGCGGGCGGCGGAAAAACTCTCGGTCAGCAGCGCCGCGGTCTCGCCCACCCGGTCCTGCATGCCCGCACTGGCGCGGCGGATGCGCTTGCCCAGGCGGATGATCGGCACGGCGGCAATCGGGTAGAGCAGCGCCGCGCCCAGCGCCAATTGCCAATCAAGCCAAAGCATGGAGCCAACCAGGCCCAGAATGGTCAGCACATCGCCCAGCCCGCCGAGGGATTTGAACAGCGCATCGCGAATGGCGGTGGCATCGGTGGTGAAGCGCGCCGCCTGGCGGGCCGGGGCCAGCGCCGTGGCAGTGGCCAGATCAGCGCGGGTGAGGGCGATGAACAGCTTGTTCTGCAAAGCCTCCAGCGCCCGCAGCACGGTGCCCTGCAGCACATATTGCTGGGCATAGAGAAAGCCGCCGCGCAGCGCCGTCACCACGATAATGGTGGGCGGCAGCACCCAGATCAGCGTCTCATCGCCACGCTGAAACCGGTCAAACGCCTGCTGGATGACAATGGGGTAGAGCGCGGTGATGCCGGCCAGCCCCAAGGTGCAGAGGGCGGCGGTGGCAATGCGGCGCCGCAGCGGCGAGAGCAATTCGCGCCACAGCCGCGCCAGGAGCGGCAGCGTGCCGGTGATGTTCTTGGCCGATGTCATGGGGCGGTGTTCCGTTTCGCGTATTCGCGCAGTTTCTCCAGGCAGTCTGCACGGCTGGCGCGGGTGGCGGCTTCCCGCAGCCACCATGCCTCAACGGCGCCCAGCAGCCGGCCGAGATCCGGCCCCGGCGGCACGCCCAGCGCCAGCGCATCGCGGCCCTGCAGCGGAAAGACCGGCGGGGGGCCATGGATCGCGGCGCGCTCCGCCGCACGGTCCAGCCCATCACGCGCATCGGCCAGCCAGAGCGGCAAATGCGCATCGGGGGGCATGCCGAAGCGGCTGAGCGCCCGCCAGATCAACAATTCTGCCTCGCTGGCACCGGGCGGCAGCATCGCGGATTGATCGAGGATATGCGCCAGGCGCAGCACCTCCGCGCTGGACAATTTCAGCCGCTGGCCGAGTGCGACATGATCCGCCCCCGCTGGCAGCAATGCCGCCAGCCGCAGCAGCGCATCCACCGGCGCCGCGCGCGCCACCAGCAGGTCCAGCGGTGCCAGATCCACCGGCAATGCCTCCGGCAGCACCGCCCCCAGCACGCCCGTCCGCTCCATCAGCCGCAGCGCATCCGGGGGCTCGGGCGCTTGCAGCAGCCGCTTGATCTCCATCCACACCCGCTCCACCGAAAGCCTGGCCAGCCCCGGCACCGCATCGCGGATCGCCGCCACCGCCTCGCCATCCGGCGCGCCCCGGCCATACCGGGCCCAGAAGCGAAAAAACCGCAAGGCGCGCAGATAATCCTCCGCCAGCCTCGCCCCCGGCACCCCCACGAAGCGCACGCATCCGGCCCGCAAATCCGCCATGCCGCCGAAGTAATCATGCAGCACGCCATCGAGGCCCATGCTCATGGCATTGATAGTGAAGTCGCGCCTCGCCGCATCCTCGCGCCAATCGCCGATCCATTCGACCTCGGCATGCCGGCCATCGGTGGCCACATCGCGGCGCAGGCTGGTCACCTCCACCGGCTGGCGCTCCAGCACCGCGGTCACCGTGCCATGCTGCAAGCCGGTCTCGAAGACTTTCAGCCCGGCCTCGCGCAGCCGCCGCGCCACCTCCAGCGGCGGCAGCGCCACCGCCACATCCACATCATGAATCGCCTTGGGCGGCTCGCACAGAAAATCGCGCACCGCACCGCCCACCGCCCGCGAACCGGGCAATGCCGCCAGCACCGCCGCCGGCGTGCCATGGCGCAGGAATTCGGGCGTCACCGCTCGGGCGTCAGCGTGGCGGGCACGTAGCGCTCGCCGCGTTCCATGCTGCGGTTCAGCCCGTAATGCAGCGCCCCGCCCAGCACCAGCGCCACCGCCAGGGCGGCGGCCAGCACCAGCCAGCCCGAAGGGGTCTCACCGGGGCGCAGATGCCGCCACAGGAAGAGCGCCGCCAAAGGCAGCAGAAAGGCGAGGGCTGCGATGAAGAGCGGCATGGCGCCTATGTAGAGCACGGATCACCCGCCCGGAAGCAGGGCAATCTCGCCGCATCAGGCCATCAGCCTTCGCGCAAGGCCTGGGCCAGAGCGACCAGGATGGTCGCCGTGGCGCCCCAGATGAAGTGCCTGTCATGCGGCCAGACCCAGTATTCCCGCATCCGCCCCTTCCATTCCTTGCTCTCGCGCCGCGGTGCTGCGGGGTCGAGCAGGGTGGCGAGGGGGAATTCGAAGGCCTCCGCCACCTCGGATGGGTCGGGCATCATCGGAAAACCGGGCTCCAGCAGCCCCAGCACCGGAGTGACCATATAGCCCGCGCCGGTCTGATGCCGTGGCATGCGCCCGATGAGGCGGGGCCAGTGCCGCGGCAGGCCCACCTCCTCCTCGGCCTCGCGCAGGGCGGCCTCCTCCGGCGATTCGCCCGCCTCCAGCCTGCCACCGGGAAAGGCGACCTGGCCGGCATGAGCACTCAGATGCGCAGCCCGGCGGGTGAGCAGGATGGCCGGCGCGCGATGCAGCACCAGCGGCACCAGCACCGCCGCCTGCCGCAAGGGCACCTGGCTGACACCGGCCGCGTCATCGGCCGAACCGGGGCCCATGGCATCAAAAAAGCCCGGCCGCGCCAGGCGATGGGCAAGTTGCTCCGGCGTCACCTATTCGGCGGCCAGTTCATGCTGCGGTACATCATCGATGGGGAAGAACACGCCCTGGCTCCACACCCCCAGCACCTGCCGCCCATCCAGGCTCTCAGCCTCAGCCAGGGCGACCAATTCATAAAACACCGCGCGATTGATCCGCGCCTCAAGCCCCGGCCGCACCATCACATAGGGGCGCGGCTCGCGTGAGATCGGGTCAAGCTGAATGCGGATCGGATGTTGGGCATCCGCCGTCACCATCTCATCGAGATTGGTGCGAAAGCTGAGCACCTGATGCCCGCCATCATTGCGCCAGAACAACTCCACCGCGATGAAGGGCGCGTCCTCCACCATGATGAACCCACGCTCCACCGGGGTTTCCAGCACATAGGCGCCATCCGCATCGCGCCGCAGCACCGAGGCGAAGAGGCAGACCAACTCCTTCCGGCCGATGGGGGAGTTCTTGTAATGCCAGGAGCCATCGCGGGCGATGCGGATGTCGAAATCGCCACAATCTCGCTTCGCCCTGCCGGCGCCGCCCTCAGCCGCGCCTGTGACGAGCCCGCCCAGCAAGCCACCGTCCAGCCCCACCGCATTCCGTGCTTTGTCCAAAGGCCCCGCCACCCTTAAGCTTCCCGTCCGACTGCCCACATAGGGGTCATATAGGAAGGCTTCGCGCCGGATGGGAGACGTGTTGGATATAGAAGCGACACAATGGCTCACCGAGGCCGAACAATTGGCCGAAAAGCTCGGCCGCACCCGCGCCGCCATCGCCCGGGTGATCTTCGGGCAGGAGGCGGTGATCGAGCAGGTCGCCATCACCCTGCTCTCCGGCGGCCATGTGCTGCTGGTGGGCGTGCCTGGCCTGGGCAAGACCAAGCTGGTGGAAACGCTGGGCACGGTGCTCGGCCTCGATGCCCGCCGGGTGCAGTTCACCCCCGACCTGATGCCGGCCGATATCCTGGGCTCGGAGGTGCTGGAGGAGGATGCTCATGGCAAGCGCAGCTTTCGCTTCATCAAGGGGCCGGTTTTTTGTCAGTTGCTGATGGCTGACGAAATCAATCGCGCCTCGCCCCGCACCCAATCCGCGCTGCTGCAGGCGATGCAGGAGCACAAGGTGGCCATCGGCGGCGAGGTCTTTGCCCTCCCCAGCCCCTTCCACGTGCTGGCCACCCAAAACCCCATCGAGCAGGAGGGCACCTATCCGCTGCCCGAGGCGCAGCTTGACCGCTTCCTGCTCGAAATCGAGGTCGGCTACCCCGATGAAGCGGCCGAGCGTGCCATGCTGCTGGCCACCACCGGCGGCACCGAGGCCAAAGCCGCAGCGGTGCTGACCGGCGCCGAACTGCTCGCGGCGCAAGCCCTGATCAGGCGCATGCCAGTGCCCGAGACCGTGCTGGAGGCCATATTAAAGCTCGTGCGTGGCGCCCGCCCCGAATCGGCAATATTGCCCGCGGTTCAAAAGAATCTGGCCTGGGGCCCAGGCCCCCGCGCCGCCCAGGCGCTGATGCTCGCCACCCGCGCCCGCGCGCTGCTGCAAGGCCGCCTCGCCCCCAGCGTGGAGGATGTGCTGGCCCTGGCCGAGCCGGTGCTGCGCCACCGCATGGCACTCAGCTTCGCCGCCCGGGCCGAGGGGGTGAAGCTGGGGGAAATGATCGCCCTGCTGAAAGCCTCCATTGCCTAGCGCCGTCCTGCGCGCCGAGGCGCTCGGCGCCCATCTGCCGCCCCTGGTGGTGGAGGCCGAGCGCGTGGCCAGCACTGTCATGCAGGGCGTGCATGGCCGCAGGCGGGCGGGCATGGGCGATAGTTTCTGGCAATTCCGCCCCTACCTGGCCGGCGATGCCGCCGCCCGGGTGGATTGGCGGCAATCCGCCAAGGCCGAGCGGCTCTATCTGCGCGAAACCGAGTGGGAGGCAGCGCAGAGCGTGGTGCTCTGGCGCGATGGCGGCCCGCGCATGCAATGGCGCAGCCATCTGGCCGAGGTGACCAAGAAGGACCGTGCCTCCCTGTTGCTGCTGGCCCTCGCCGTCCTGCTGCTGCGTGGCGGCGAGCGGGTGCGGCTGCTGCCCGGCCCGCCACGGAGTTTCCAAGGCCGCGGCGCGCTGCCCGCTTTGGCTGAAGCCCTCGCCCTCGCACCCGAAGCCCTGCCCAGTGCGGCCGATGCCCTCCCCCGCCACGCCCGCATAGTCATGTTCTCCGATTTTCTCGGCCCGCTGGAGGAAACCCGCGCCATCGCCGCGCAACTTGCCGCGCGCCCGCTCAGCGGCCGCCTGCTGCAGATCATGGACCCCGCCGAGGAAAGCCTGCCCTATGCCGGCCGTCGCCGCTTCGAGGGGCTGCTGGGTGAATTGCCGGCGATCCTGCCCCGGGTGGAAGCGGTGCGTGACCTCTACGCCGCGCGGCTGGCAGCCCAGCGCGCGGGCTTGGCCGATATGGCCGGCGGGCTGGGCTGGAGCTTTTCCACCCACCGCACCGATGCGCGGCCAGAGACGGCACTTTTGGCGCTGTGGCAGGGCCTGGCCCCGGCATGATCGTTTTCGCAGCACCCTGGCTGCTGCTGGCGCTGCTCGGCCTGCCCCTTCTCTATTGGCTGCTCCGCGTCACGCCCCCGCAGCCGCGCGCGCAAAGCTTTCCGGCCATCGAATTGCTGCGTGACCTGCCAGTGACCGAGGAAAGCCCCGCCCGCACCCCCTGGTGGGTGCTGCTGATGCGCCTGGCCGCCGCCGCCTTGCTGATCCTCGGTCTCGCACGCCCCGTTTGGGGCCCGGGGGCGGAGAGCGAAGGCCCAGGGCCGCTCTTGCTGGTGATGGATGATGGCTGGGCCGCGGCCCCAGATTGGGCACCGCGCATGGCCGCCGGCCTCGCCGCACTCGACCGCGCGGCGCGGCAGGCCCGCCCCGCGGCCCTGCTCGCCACCGCCTCCACCGAAACCGCCGCCCCCCCCCGCGTGCTGGGGCCCATGCCGGCGGGAGATCTGCGCGCGAGGCTGCTGGTGCTGCGGCCAAAACCCTGGCCGACCGATCCACATGCCGCCGCCCAGGCGCTGTCAGAGTGGCGCGCCGCCCATCCCGGCCCGCTCACCAGCCTGCACATCACCGATGGGCTGGAGGCCGCGCTCCTGCATGGCCCCCTCACCGCCGCCGGCCCGCTGAGCCTGATGCGATCACAGGAGCGCCCCCGCCGCATACTGGCCGCCCCCCGCGCCGAGCCGGACCGGCTGCATGTCACGCTGCGGCAAACCCCGCTGCCCATCGCCTCCCAGGCCGCGGTGCTGGCGCGCACCGCCGATGGCCGCGCCCTGGCCCGTGCCGTGCTGGCCTTCGCGCCCGGCACCACCGAGGCCACCGCCGCGCTCGAATTGCCGCTGGAAATCCGCAATCAGGTGGTGCGGCTGGAGATTGAGAACGAGGCCGGGGCCGCCGCCGTGGCGCTGCTGGATGAGCGCTTCCGTCGCCGCCCCGTCGGGCTGCTGCCCGGCGCCGAGGAGGGCGCCGATGCGCCGCTGATCGGCGATCTTTTCTATCTCGACCGTGCCCTGGCCCCCTTCGCTGAAATCCGCCGCGGCACGCTCGATGCCCTGCTGGCCCGACCCATCGCCGTGCTGGTGCTGGCCGACCGCCCGGTGGCGCCGGGGCGGGAGGAGCAATTGCTGTCGCGATGGGTCCAGGCCGGCGGCACGCTGCTGCGCTTTGCCGGCTCACGCGTCGCCGAAAGGCCCGATGCGCTGCTGCCGGTGCCATTGCGCGCCGAGCGCGCGCTTGGCGGCGGGCTCACCTGGGAACAGCCGCAATCCCTCGCCGGTTTCGCCGATACCTCGCCCTTTGCCGGCCTGATTGTGCCGGCCGAGATCGCCATCGAGCGCCAGGTCCTGGCCGAGCCCAGCCCGCGCCTCGCCGAGCGCAGCTGGGCCCGCCTCTCCGACGGCACGCCGCTGGTCACCGCCGAAACACGCGGCCAGGGCCGGATCATCCTCTTCCACATCACCGCCACGGCGGAATGGTCCAACCTGCCGCTTTCGGGGCTTTTCGTGCAGATGCTCCGCCGCGTGGTCGCCCTCTCCGCCGGCGTGGCCGGCGTGCCGGAGGGCGAGGCCGCGCTGGCGCCGGTCGAAAGCCTCGATGGTTTCGGCCGCGCTGTACCCCCGCCGCCGGCCGCCGCCGCCATCGCCGCGCCGGCGCTGGAGAGCACCATCCCATCGCCCCGCCACCCGCCGGGCTGGTACGGCATTCCCGGCGCCGACAGCGCCTATCGCCGCGCCCTGAATCTGGGTGCGGCATTGTCCCACCCACAGCCCCTGGCCCCAGCGCCCCCGGATGCGCGCCTGCTGTCGCTGGAGAGCCTGCCCACCGAGCGCGACCTCGGCCCGTGGCTGCTGGCGGTGGCGCTTGTGCTGCTCGCGGCGGATTTGCTGGTCTCGCTGCGCCTGCGCGGGCTGCTGGTATGGCGCGCAGCGGCTTTGGCCCTGGCCCTGGCCCTGCCGGCCCAGGCGCAAACCGCCCCTGAAGGCGCCCCCGCCCTCGCCACCCGCCTCGCCTATGTGGTCAGCGGTGATGAGGCGCTGGATGAATTGCAGCGCCAGGGCCTCGCCGGCCTGTCGGATTTCGTGAATCGTCGCACCGCCGCCGCCCTGGCCGAGCCCATGGCGGTGGTGCCGGGCGAGAGTGATCTGGCGATGTTCCCGCTGCTCTATTGGGCCATCTCGCCCAATGCAGCGCCGCCCTCCGCCGCGGCTTTGGCTGCCCTAAACGCCTTCATGCGCAATGGCGGCATCATCCTCTTCGACACCCGTGACGAGGGCTCGGGCGAGGGGTTTTCCCCCGGCTCACGCGCCGCCCTGCGCCGCATCACCCAGGGGCTGGCCATCCCCGCCCTGGCGCCGGTTGCGGAGGATCACGTGCTGCGCCGGGCCTTCTACCTGCTCCACGAATTGCCCGGCCGCTTCGCTGGCGGCCAGGTCTGGGCGGCGCGGGACCAGGACCGGGCGAATGACAGCGTCTCCCCCGTCATCATCGGCGGGCATGACTGGGCCGGCGCCTGGGCTGTGGATGCCCGCGGCCAGAACCTGCATGCCGCCATCCCCGGCGGCACAAGGCAACGCATCCTGGCCTATCGCTTTGGGGTGAATCTGGTGATCTACGCCCTCACCGGCAATTATAAGGGTGACCAGGTCCATGTGCCCGCCATCCTGGAGCGGCTGGGCCAGTGATGCAGCAATTCACCACCCTCGATGTCGCGCCCATCATCCCACTCTGGCTGCTGGCGGCAGCGGCCGGGCTTTCGGCGCTGGCGTTGCTGCCTGGTTTTTTACGCCGGGCACGCGGCATCTGGTGGCGCGCCGCCGCCTTTGCCGCGCTGCTCCTCGCCCTGGCCAATCCCCGGCTGGTGGAAGAAACCCGCGAACTCCGCCCCGATATCGCCCTGCTGGTGGTCGATGCCTCGGACAGCACGCAACTCGTCCCCGGCCGCGCCGCCGCCATGGCCGCCGCGCGCCAAACCCTGGAGGCCCGGCTTGGCCGGCTCGACAATCTCGAATTGCGCGTGGTGGAAGTGCCCGAGGGCGGCAACCAGGGCACCAGGCTCTTCACCGCGCTGGAACGCGCCCTGGCCGAGACCCCGCGCGCGCACCTCGCCGGGGTGCTCGCCCTCACCGATGGCCAGGTGCATGACGTGCCCCCCACCCCGCCGCTCGATGCGCCCTTCCACCTCCTGCTGCCCGGCCGCCCGGGCGAGATGGATCGGCGGCTGCGGGTGATCGAGGCGCCGGGCTTTGGCATTGTCGGCCGCACGGTGGAATTGCGCGTGGCGGTGGATGATCTGGGCCTCGACAACGCCCCTGGCACGGCGCGGCTGACCATCCGGCGCGACGGTGCCGCCGCCACCGAGGAAGCAGTGCCGGTGGGGCGCGAGCACCGCATCGCGGTGCCCATCGAACGCGGCGGCCCCACCGTGCTCGAATTGCTGGCCGAGCCGCGCGCTGGAGAGGTGTCAGCGGCCAATAACCGCGCCGTCATCACCATCAATGGCGTGCGTGACCGGTTGCGGGTTCTGCTGGTCAGCGGCGAGCCGCATGCGGGTGAGCGCACCTGGCGGCGGCTGCTCAAGGCCGATCCGGGCGTGGATCTGGTGCACTTCACCATCCTCCGCCCACCCGAAAAGGATGACCTGACGCCGCTGAATGAATTGGCGCTCATCGCCTTCCCGGTGCGCGAATTATTCCAGGTGAAGCTGCGCGAATTCGACCTCATCGTCTTCGACCGCTTCGCCAATCGCGGCATTCTGCCGCCGGCCTATATGCGCAACATTGCCGAATTCGTCCGCGCTGGCGGCGCGCTGCTGGTCAGTGTGGGGCCGGAATTCTCCGGCCCCGCCAGCCTGGCCAATACCCCGCTGGCAGCCGTGCTGCCGGCCCGGCCGGTGGCGCCGCCGAATGCCATTCAGGAAACCCCCTTCCGCCCGCGAATCTCCGATGCCGGCCGCCGCCACCCGGTGACCGATGGGCTGCAACCCGGCCCGGAGCCCGAATGGGGCCGCTGGTACCGCTACCTGCGCAGCGAGGCGCGCGGCGGCACCACGGTGATGGAAGCCCCCGAGGGCGCGCCGCTGCTGCAGCTTGACCGGGTGGGGCAGGGCCGTGTCGCCCTGCTGCTGAGCGACCATATCTGGCTCTGGGCGCGCGGCCATGAGGGCGGTGGCCCGCAGCAGGAGCTTCTCCGCCGCATGGCGCATTGGCTGATGCGCGAGCCTGAATTGGAGGAGGAGGATCTCACCGCGCGAATCGAAGCCGGCCGGCTGCAGGTGGTCCGCCGCAGCCTCGCCCCCGGCCCGCCGCCTGAGATCGTGATCACCGCGCCCGATGGTTCCACCCAGCGCCTGCCCCTGGCACCCAGCAGCGGTGGCCGCGCCACGGCCGAAGCGGAGGCCATGGCGGCGGGGATGTGGCAGGCCAGCGATGGCCGCCGCCAGGCCTATGCCGCCGCAGTGCCGGCCAACCCCGCGGAACTGGCGGATTTGCGCGCCTCGCCCGAGCGGATGGCGGCGCTGCTGCAAGCCAATGGCGGGGCCATCCGCTGGCTGGGTGATGGCAGCCGGCTGCCCGAATTGCGCCGGGTGACGGCTGGGCGTGACATGGCGGGGGCGGGTGCTGCCGGCTGGATTGGCCTGCGGCGCAATGCCGACCACTCTGTGACCGGCATCTCAGCCCTGCCGCTGCTGCCGCCCTGGCTGGCACTGCCGCTGCTTCTCGGCCTCGCCCTGCTGGCATGGCGGCGGGAGGCGCGTTAGAACCACCCCATGCGCATCCTTCCCGCCCTTATCACCCTCTCCCTTCTTCTGCCCGCCGCCGCCATGGCGCAGGGCCGCATGGGCGCCAATAATCCGGCGATGCGCCCGCCCGAGGCGCCGCGCGCACAAGATAGGCCCGCCGGCCTGCCCGGGCTCACCGCCAGGCCCAGCCAGGTCATTCCGCCGACGACCATCCCCTCCTCGATGAACCCCAATGATGCACTATTCGATGCGATCTCGCGCGGCGATGTGCCCACGGCGCGCGAGGCGGTGGCGCGCGGGGCGGACACCAATGCCCGCAACGCGCTGGGGCTGACGGCGGTGGATTCGGCCGTGGATCAGGGCCGGCCGGACATGATCTTCTACCTGCTCTCCCTGCGCGGCTCCGCCGGTTCCGCCGCCGCGCCCGAGGGCAATACCCCGCCGCCGCCAGCGCGCAACCGCGCCGCCCAGCGCGAGCCCCGGCCCAGCCCCACCGCACCCGCCGCCACCGCCCCGGTGCGCGACCCGGCACCGGCGCGCACCGCCCGGCTCTTTGCCAATGATGGCGGCGCGGCGCAGCCGCAAATGGGCTTCCTGGGCTTTGACGCCGGCCGCGCCGCGGGTGCCACCGCCAGCCATCCGCATGAATCGCGCAGCCGTGGCGAGGCGCGTCGGCAACGCGCCCCGGGTTAGCAGGCCGCTGAAAAACGACAGCGATGGAGAATGAGATCGAGGGGCAAAGCCCTTTCGCTCTTTCTTTCCCTCCGCCATCAGCGTTCTCCAGTAGCCCCCGAGGCCATTTCCAAGCCTTGCGGCTTTGCCCCCGGTGAAATGGCCCCAGGCTCGGGTAACCACCCCGCCCCTTGGGAAAGAATTTCCCAAGCGATAAGATCGCTTGCTTTGGGAAAAACTTTCCCGCATAGCCCTCTCATGCGCAGTGTCGAAGACATCATAGCCCTTCTGGGTGGCCCCGAAACCGCCGCCTCTCGCCTGGGCCTGGGCACGGAGGCGCTGCGGAAATGGCGCCAGAACAGCGCCATCCCATCCAAACATTGGGCCGGAATACTGGCCGCCACCGGCCTCTCCCTGAGCGACCTGCCAGGCGCCGATGCCAAAACGGAGACAGCCATGCCCGAAACACCCGACAGCACCCGCGCGCCTGCCGGCGCGACAGCCGCCCTGGTCCTGGCCGATGGCAGCATCTTCTGGGGCCGCGGCTTCGGCGCCCATGGCAGCGCCGTGGCCGAAATCTGCTTCAACACTGGCATGACCGGCTATCAGGAAACCCTGACCGACCCCTCCTATGCCGGGCAGATCATCAACTTCACCTTCCCCCATATCGGCAATACCGGCACCAATGCCGAGGATGAGGAGGCGGCCAACCCCGCCGCCCGCGGCCTGATCGTCAAGCAGGATGTGACCGAGCCGGCGAATTACCGCGCCACCGCCCGGCTGCAGGATTGGCTGAAGCGCCACAACCTGCCCGGCATCGCCGGCGTGGATACCCGCGCCATCACCATGCGCATCCGCGATGGCGGCGCGCCCAATGGCGTGCTGGCCTATCCCGCCAATGGCGCCTTCGACATCCCCGCCCTCATCGCCCAGGCCGCCGCTTGGCCGGGGCTGGAGGGCATGGACCTCGCCCGCGAGGTCACCACCGCGCAGAGCTATCACTGGAATGGCGGCGTATGGGCCTGGGATGGCGGCTTCCCCGCCCCGCCCCCGGCGCGGCACAAGGTGGTGGCCCTCGATTACGGCGCCAAGCGCAATATCTTCCGCTCGCTGGCCGCCTCAGGCTGCGACATCACCGTGCTGCCTGCCACCGCCTCGGGCGAGGAAATCCTTGCCCACAACCCCGATGGTGTCTTTCTGAGCAACGGACCGGGGGACCCGGCGGCCACCGGCATCTACGCCGTGCCCGCCATTCAGGCGGTGCTGGCCGCCGGCGTGCCGATTTTCGGCATTTGCCTCGGCCACCAATTGCTGGCCCTCGCACTCGGCGCCAAGACCTACAAGCTGGCGCGCGGCCATCGCGGCGCCAACCAGCCGGTGCAGGATCTTTCCACCGGCCGGGTGGAAATCACCGCGCAAAACCATGGGTTCGCGGTGGATGAGGCCTCGCTGCCGCATGGCGTGCGGGTCACCCATAAAAGCCTCTTCGACGGCTCGAACGAGGGCATCGCCTGCGACGACCGGCCAGCCTTCTCGGTGCAATACCACCCCGAGGCCTCGCCCGGCCCCTCCGACAGTTTTTACCTCTTCGGCCGCTTCTCCGCGATGATGGAGGCCCGCCGTGTTTGATCTGACGGGCCGAGTCGCGCTGATCACCGGCGGCAATGGCGGCATCGGCCTGGGCATGGCGCAGGGGCTCGCCGCCTGCGGCGCGCGCATCGTCTTCACCGGCCGCCGGGCCGAGAAGAACGCCGCCGCCCTGGCCGCTCTGCCCGCCGGCAGCATCGCCATCGCGGCCGATCTGACCGAGGCCGGCCGCCCCGAATCGGTGCTGGCCGAAACCCTCGAAAACACCGGCCGACTGGACATTTTGGTCAATAATGCCGGCGCCAATATCCGCAAGCGGCCAGAGGAGATCACCGATGCCGAATGGCATTCCGTGCTCTCGCTGAACCTCACGGCCGTGATGCAGTTGACCCGCGCCGCCTACCCCGCGCTAAAAGCCTCAGGCCATGGCCGGATTATCAATATCGGCAGCATTCTGAGCATCTTCGGCGTGCCCTTCTCGCCAGCCTATGGCGCCAGCAAGGGCGCCATCGTGCAATACACCAAAAGCCTGGCCACGGCCTGGGCGATGGATGGCATCACCGCCAATGCCGTGCTGCCCGGCTGGATCGAGACCGAATTGACCGATGGCGCCCGCGCCGTGGTGCCCGGCCTCTATGAGCGGCAATTGGCCCGCACGCCGATGGGCCGCTGGGGCAGGCCTTCGGACCTTTCCGGCATCGCCGCCTTCCTGGCCAGCGATGCGGCGGCGTTTGTCACGGGCACGGCCATTCCGGTGGATGGCGGGTTTTCGTCGGTCGGCTGATGCCCTCCCCCGAAACCCTCGCCATCTTCGCCGCCCTCTCCCTCGGCCTGGCCGCCACGCCGGGGCCGAACATGCTCTATATCGTCACCCGTTCCCTGGCGCAGGGCACCCGGGCGGGCATGGTCTCGCTCATCGGCTGCCAATTCGGCTCGCTCTTCATCATGGTGCTGGCGGCACTCGGCATCACCGCCGCCCTCTTCGCCGTGCCCTATGCCTATGACGCACTCCGCCTGGGTGGCGCCGCCTACCTCGCCTTCCTCGCCTGGCAGAGCATTAAACCCGGCGGCCGCGATCTCTTCGCCCCCCAGCCCTTGCCGCCCGAGCCCTCGCAAAAACTTTTCGCCGTGGGTTTTCTCACCGCCGCGCTCAATCCGAAGGTGGCGCTGTTTTACGTTGCTGTTCTGCCGCCCTTTATCGACCCTGCGGGGCCGGTTCTCGCCCAGGGCCTGATCCTCGGCGCCACCCAGATCATCACCTGCCTCGCCTTCGATGCCCTGCTGGTCTGGGGCTCTGGTGGGGTCTCGCGCTTCCTCGCCACCCGCCCGCTTTGGCTCGCGGCGCAGCGCTGGGTGCTGGGGGCGGCGCTGGCGCTGCTCGCCGTCAAACTCGCCACGACGAGCCGCGCATGATCCTGCATATCATCCTCATCCTGCCGGTGCTGCTCGGCGCCAGCTTCGTCGCCATCGTCACCACAATGGCGCTGCGGCGCGCCTTGCGAGACATGCTGCCCGCCCTCTCAGCCTCGGCCATCATGATGGGCCTCACCCTGTGGGTCGCCGCAATTTTCCCGGCAGAAAACCCCTGGCCATTGGCCATTGTGGTACTGGGCAGCCATGCGGTGGCCTTTGCGGTCATCCGCCTGAGCGAGCGGCGGCGGGGCTGATGGAGATCGCCCTCGGCCTTTTCGCCCTGGCCTATTCGGCAACCGTGCTCTTCGCCCTGGCCGGCGCGCTGCGCAAGCGCCTGCCGCCACGCCGTGCCGCCCTCACCGCCTTTGCCATCTCTGCCGCGCTGCACGCCGCCACCCTATTTGCCGCCCCTGCCGACCAAAGGGCGCTGTTCCTGGCCTTCTGGGCCATTCCCCACATGCTCATCCTGCCCATCCTGCTCTGGATGGCCAGCCGAACCCGCGGATAATTCCCATGCCCAAGCGCACCGACATCAAATCCATCCTCATCATCGGCGCCGGCCCGATCGTCATTGGCCAGGCCTGTGAATTCGACTATTCCGGCGCCCAGGCCTGCAAGGCGCTGCGGTCCGAGGGCTACCGCGTCATCCTGGTCAATTCCAACCCGGCCACGATCATGACCGATCCCGGCCTCGCGGATGCCACCTATATCGAGCCCATCACCCCCGAGATCGTCGAAAAAATCATCGCCAAGGAGCGCCCGGACGCGCTGCTCCCCACCATGGGCGGCCAAACCGCGCTGAACACCGCGCTCAAACTCGACGCCGCGGGCGTGCTGACGAAATACGGCTGCGAACTCATCGGCGCCCGCGCCGACGTCATCGACAAGGCCGAAGACCGGCAGAAATTCCGCAATGCGATGACCAAGATCGGCATCGAAAGCCCCAAATCCGAAATCGCCCATACGATGGACGAAGCCCGCGCGGCGCTGAAGATCGTGGGCCTGCCCTGCGTCATCCGCCCCTCCTTCACCCTCGGCGGCACCGGCGGCGGCATCGCCTACAACACCGAAGAATTCGAGCAGATCATCACCGCCGGCCTCGATGCCTCCATGACCAATGAGGTGCTGGTCGAGGAAAGTGTGCTGGGCTGGAAAGAATTCGAGATGGAGGTCGTGCGCGACCGCAACGACAATTGCATCATCATCTGCTCGATCGAAAACCTCGACGCGATGGGCGTGCACACCGGCGACAGCGTGACCATCGCCCCGGCGCTGACCCTGACCGACCGCGAATACCAGCGCATGCGCGATGCCTCCATCGCCTGCCTGCGCGAAATCGGCGTGGACACTGGCGGCTCCAATGTCCAATTCGGCATCAACCCCAAGGATGGCCGCATGGTCATCATCGAGATGAACCCGCGCGTCTCCCGCTCCTCAGCGCTCGCCTCCAAGGCCACCGGTTTCCCCATCGCGAAAATCGCCGCCAAGCTGGCCGTGGGCTATACGCTGGATGAGCTGAAAAACGACATCACCATGGTCACCCCGGCGAGCTTCGAGCCGACCATCGACTACGTCGTGGTGAAAATCCCCCGCTTCACCTTCGAAAAATTCCCCGGCACCCCCGCCTATCTCACCACCAGCATGAAGAGCGTGGGCGAGGCGATGTCCATCGGCCGTTCCTTCGCCGAGGCGCTGCAAAAGGGCCTGCGCAGCCTGGAGACGGGTTTCTCCGGCCTCGACCCCATCCCCGCCCCCGGCGATGGCAGCAAGCAGGCCTTCATCGCTGCCCTCGCCACCCCCACGCCGGACCGTATCATCATGGCCGGCCAGGCGCTGCGCGCCGGGCTGAGCGTCGAGGAAATCGCCCAAGCCTGCCGTTTCGACCCGTGGTTCCTGCGCGAGGTAGAAAAAATCATCCAGGCCGAGGCCGCCATCGCCAAAACCGGCCTGCCCACCACCGCCCATGCCATGCGCGCCATCAAGGCGCTCGGCTTTTCGGACCGCCAACTCGCCCACATCACCGGCCAGAAGGAGGAGGCTGTCTTCGCCGCCCGCCAAAAACTGGACGTGAACCCGGTCTATAAGCGCATCGACACCTGCGCCGCCGAATTCGCCTCCGATACACCCTATATGTACTCCACCTATGAGGGTGGCTTTGGCACCCCGGTCTGCGAAAGCCGGCCCACTGACGCCAAGAAGGTCATCATCCTCGGCGGTGGCCCGAACCGCATCGGCCAGGGCATCGAGTTCGATTATTGCTGCGTTCATGCCGCCTATGCGCTCAAGGAAGTCGGCATTGAGACCATTATGGTCAATTGCAATCCCGAAACCGTCTCCACCGACCCCGAGACCGCCAATCGCCTCTATTTCGAACCGCTCTTCCATGAGGATGTGCTGGCGCTGATCCGCAAGGAGATGGAAGCCGGCACCCTGCTGGGCTGCATCGTGCAATATGGCGGCCAAACACCACTCAAGCTCTCCCAGGCGCTGTCACGCGCCGGCATTCCCATCCTGGGCACCAGTGCCGACGCCATCGACATCGCCGAGGATCGCGAGCGCTTCCAGGTGCTGCTCAAGGGCCTGGGCCTGGGCCAGCCGCAAAACGGCACCGTGCGCAATATCGAGGAAGCGCTGGTCGAGGCCGAGCGCATTGGCTACCCCGTCGTCGTCCGCCCCAGCTATGTGCTGGGCGGCCGCGCCATGGAAATCGCCTATTCCGCCGAACAACTCCGCCGCTTCGGCGCCGAAGCCGTGAAGGTCTCGGGCGAAAACCCCATCCTCATCGACCAATACCTCGCCGATGCCATCGAGGTGGATGTCGATTGCATTTGTGACCGCGAGGGCCAAGTCTATGTCGCGGGCGTGATGGAACATATCGAGGAGGCGGGCATCCATTCGGGTGACAGCGCCTGCTCGCTGCCGCCCTATTCATTGCCGCCCGCCATCGTCACCGAATTGCGGGCCGAGACCGAGGCCATGGCCCGCGCCCTGAAGGTTCAGGGCCTGATGAATGTGCAATACGCGGTGAAGGACAATGAAATCTTCGTGCTGGAGGTGAACCCGCGTGCCAGCCGCACCGTGCCCTTCGTCGCCAAGGCCACGGGCGTGCCGGTGGCCAAGATCGGTGCTCGCGTCATGGCCGGCGCCCTGCTCAGCGAGTTCAAACTCGATGATGATGCCGTGCCGCGCCACGTGGCTGTGAAAGAGGCGGTCTTCCCTTTCAACCGTTTCCCCAATGTGGATGTGATCCTGGGCCCGGAAATGAAGAGCACGGGCGAGGTCATGGGCCTCGACCTCTCCTTCGAGCGTGCCTTCCTCAAGGCCCAGCTCGGCGCCGGCGTCATCCTGCCGGAAACTGGCACCGCCTTCCTCAGCGTCAAGAATTCCGACAAGCAGGCCGCCATCACCCTGGCCCGGCGCCTGACCGATATGGGCTTTGCCCTATTGGCCACCCGCGGCACCGCCTCCCGGCTGCGTGAGGCCGGCATCGCCTGTGAGCAGGTGAACAAGGTGCTGGAAGGCCGCCCGCATTGCGTGGACAGCATCAAATCCGGCGGCGTGCAGCTGGTGATCAACACCGCCCAGGGCGGCCAGAGCCTGGCCGACAGCTTCGATATCCGCCGTTCCGCCCTCACCCATGGCGTGCCGCATTACACCACTCTGGCCGGTGCCAGGGCCGCAGTGCACGCAATTGCGGCACTTCGCGCCGGAACCCTTGATGTCGCGCCCCTCCAATCCTACTCTAAAGCCTTGTTCTGAGCACCGCAGGGCTGCCAAGCTGCCTTCCCCTGCTCTTCCCCCCAAGTCGCGCAGGCTAGGCCCATGGTGGGCCGGCCTGCCCGCATTTGGGGCTGCTCGTGTTTGAATGAAGGATGGTGTTGCCGTGCAGAAGTTTCCGATGACCGCGGAGGGCCTGGCGAGACTCGAAGAGGAGCTGAAGCACCTGCGCTCGCAGGAACGCCCGGCGGTGATTCGCGCCATTGCCGAGGCCCGCGCCCATGGCGATCTTTCCGAGAACGCCGAATATCACGCGGCGCGCGAGCGGCAATCCTTCATCGAGGGCCGCATCGCCGAGCTGGAGACGATCATTCCCTCCTCGGAAGTGATCGACATCGCTAAGCTCTCCGGCAATCAGGTGCGCTTTGGTGCCAAGGTCACCGTGCTGGATGAGGAGACCGAGCAGGAGAAGACCTATCGCATCGTCGGCCAATATGAGGCCGATATGAAGGATGGCTCGATTTCCATCTCCTCGCCCCTCGCCAAGGCGCTGATCGGCAAGAAGGTGGGCGATAGTGTTGAAGTGCCCGCCCCTGGCGGTGCGCGCGCCTATGAGATCACCGCCGTCGCATTCCGGTGAGTGCGACCAAGATGCAATTGTCGCTCGCCGAGGTGCGGGCGGCGGCGGCGCGCATCCAGGGCGTCGTGCGGCACACGCCCACGATCGAATCGCCCTCGGTCAATGCCGAATGCGGCACGCGGGTTTTCCTCAAGCTTGATAACCTGCAGGCCACCGGCGCGTTCAAAGAACGCGGTGCCGCCAACCGCATTGCCACGCTGAACGCGCGCGAACGGGCCGCCGGCGTCATCGCCATGTCGGCCGGCAACCACGCCCAGGCGGTGGCGCGGCATGCGACGCTGGCGCAAATCAAATCAACCATCGTGATGCCGCGCTTCACACCCTCGACCAAGGTTGTGCGCACCGAGAATTTCGGTGCCAATGTGGTGCTGCATGGCGACACGCTGGCCGAGGCGGCGGCGCATGCCCATGAACTGGCGCTGCGCGAGGGCTATGTCTTCCTGCACCCCTATGATGATGTGGGCGTCATCGCCGGCCAGGGCACGCTGGCGTTGGAATTGCTGGAAGATGTGCCGCAGATCGACACCCTGATCCTGCCCGTGGGCGGCGGCGGGCTGCTGGCCGGCTGCGCCACGGCGGCCGCCGAACTCCGCCCGGGCATGCCCGTCTTCGGCGTGGAGGTCGAGGGCTACCCGGCCATGGCGCAGCGCCTGGCGGGCAAGCCGGTCAGCGTCGGAGGCCCGACGGTGGCCGAGGGCATAGCCGTTCGCGATGTTGGCGAGACGCCGCTCGCCATGATCCGCGCCCTGGGCTGCGAGGTTCTCGTGGTGTCCGAGCTGATGGTCGAGCAGGCCATCGCCCTGCTGGCCGAGGGTGCCAAGGTGGTGGCGGAGGGCGCGGGCGCGGCTGGCCTGGCGGCGGTGCTGGCCTACCCCGAGCGCTTCGCCGGCCGCATCGTCGGCACGACGGTTTGCGGCGGCAACATCGATGCGCGGACGCTCTCGAATGTGCTCCTGCGGCAATTGCTGCGCGATGGCCGCATCCTGCGCCTGCGCTTCGACATTCCCGACCGGCCGGGTGTCCTGGCCGATATCGCCAAGCGCGTCAGCGCCTTGGGCGGCAACGTCATCGAGGTGCAGCACCAGCAGTTGTTCGGCGCGCCGACAGCACAGAGCACCGAGCTGCTGCTGATGATCGAGGTGCGCGACCGGGCGCAGGGCGATGCTCTGGTGGCGGCGCTGGAAGCTGGGGACTACGTGGTGCGGCGGGGATAGGGCGGCGGTGCCTCCTGATTGCCGCAATGGCCCGCCATTCTGTGACCATGATCGCCCCTGACAGCGTGCCCGCCCGACCCCAGACCCCAGCGGGTCACCCCCGATGAAACCCGCCCTGTCGCTTTATCTCGACGCCGTGCGTTTCACCGCGGCGATGGTGGTCTATCTCGGCCATCTGGCCCTGGCGAGTGAGCCCTCCTTTGTCAGCCCGGGCTTTTCCGCCACGTTCAGTGGCCTCTCCGCCTGCATCGATGAGGCGGTGATCATCTTCTTCGTGCTCTCGGGCTTCGTCATCGCCCATGCCACCGCTGCGCGGCCGACCACGCCCGAGGCCTATGCCACCGCCAGGCTGGCGCGGCTCTACTCGGTGGCGCTGCCGGCGCTGCTGGCGACCCTGGTGCTGGACATGCTGGGCCGCGCCATCGCACCGGCCTTCTATCCGCCCTTCGCGCCGCAGCCCTTCCTCGGCGCGCTCCTCTTCCTCAACCAGCTTTGGTATATTGATGTTGGGGCGGGCTCGAATGGGCCGTATTGGTCGCTGAATTTCGAGTTTTGGTATTACGTCCTCTTCGGCATGATCCTGTTTCTGCGCGGCTGGCAGCGGGTGGCGGCGGTGTTGGCCACGCTGCTGGTCTGCGGGCCGCAGATCGCGCTGTATTCGCTGCTCTGGTTCGCCGGAGTCGGGCTGCATGGGCTAACCCAGCGGCTGCGGCTTTCCCAGGGCCTGGGGCTGGGCCTCTTCCTGCTGGGACCGGTGATCTTCTTCCTGGCGGTGAACCACCCCGTGCCCGGCGAGGCCTTCATGCTCGACCGCCTGGCCTGGCTTCTGCGCGATTCCAATATCTTGCATGATAGCGTCATCGCGCTCGCCTTCGGCATGCATCTTCTGGGCTGCCACAGCCTGGCAGCCTGGCTGGAGGCGCCGCTGAGCGCCATCGCCCGGCCGCTGCGCTGGCTGGCTGGCAGCACCTTCACCATCTATCTTTTCCACATGCCACTCAGCCGCTTCCTCGCGGCGGTGCTGCCCACGCCGCCCGGGCCTTGGTCCGGGCCGCTGCTGCTGGCGCTGGGTTTCCCCCTGCTGCTGGCCATCGCGGCGGTGACCGAGCGGCGCAAGCAGCCCTGGGTGCGGCTGTTCACCGCCGCCTTCGCGCCATTTCGTCGGCCGGCGCAGGCTGCCCCGGTCGGGGGGACGAACCACCTCAGGCCGGGGCAGCCACCACCCGGCCACGCCGCAACCGGCTGATGCCAAAGGCCAGCGCGAGGCCAACCAGGATGACCGCCCCCGCCAGCAGCGGCCGAAAGGTCAGCCAGGCGATGGCGATGATCACCGGCGCCACCACCAAGGTCAGCATCGCTGCCAGCACCCCGGTGCCAAAACCCACCAGCCAACCCAGCGGCGGAATGATATCGGCCAGCACCTTCAACGGCGCGAAAAGCAGCCAAAAGGCAAAGAAAATCACCAGCCCCCCCGCCAGGCGAAGCGCCCAAGTCAGGATCGCATTATCGTCTTCGGCGGCGGCGAACATCGCTGCGGCGGGCATCCTGCCGGTCTGCACCATCATCAGCGCATCGCCGGCGCGGGTGGCATAGGGGCCAAAGCCATCCCCGGTCTGCGCCGCCACGATGGATAGGCTTTCGGGCCTGGCCATCCGCCAACTCACCCGCAAATCCCCCACCCGCGGCGCATTGGCATCCTGGCCAATAAAGCGCGTGGGTTGGTCGATATCCTGCTCTGCATCAACCTCATTGATCTGCGGCGCCTCCAGCCGGAAGGCACCCAGGCGGGCATTCTCGGCATTCCAACTGCGCGATACCCAGCGCGGCTGCGGATTCTGATGCCCCTCGGGCTGATGGAAGCGGGCGCTATCAACGCGCCCCTCCCGCCAGCCACGGCTATAGGAATAGGTCGTCACCGTCTCGGTGCCGCCGCCGAGGCGATTGCGGGTCTCGCTGCGGCTTTCCTCCAGCCACTGATACATCTCCACCCGGCGGAACAGCCGAAGCGCCCCGGCGGGGGCCGTGACTTTTAGCTCCGCATCCTGCGGTGGGCTGGGGATGGTGAGCGTGCCCGCCACATGAACCAGACGGCCCTCGCGCGCAGGGTCAATGCGATCAGTGGCGACGGAGACAACAACCCCCGCACCCTCGGTCAGGCTGCGGGCGGTCTGCACCGCGCGGCCCTCATTCCAGAACAGCAAAACCCCGCCGGCCGGCATGAGGAGCAGCCCAATTACCAGCCCCGTCAGCGCGCCACCAATGCGCGAGAACCAGGATTGCTGCGTGGTCTCGGTAAAAGATTGCTGCGTGGTCTCGGTAAAAACCTCGCTGATCTCGCCGCCGTCACTGCTGTCGATCATGCCCCACTCCTTTGCCCTCCCGCATCATGACAAACGACTGCAGGCCAAGGAAACGGGCATTAATCGGCGTTGCGAACCTTCACAAGAGTGAAAAGTCCGGCAGGCGGGCAGGGGTCACGGCTCTCCACCCTTGTCACCGCCGGGTCCAGCAAATCCTCGATCATGAAATCGGGATGCCAGCCCAGCACCCGTGCCAGCGGCGCCATGCTGCGCTCCACCCACCAGCGGAAACCATTCTCGGCGGCGAAATGATTGACGAAGAGCAAATGCCCACCCGGCCGCACCACCCGCGACATTTCGGCAAAGAGCTTCTTCGCATCCGGCACCACTGAGGCGGTGAACATCGCCACCGCAATGTCAAAGCTGCCCGATGCGAAGGCCATATTCTCGGCATCCATCTCCAGCAGGCCATGCACATTGGCCAAAGCCTGCTCGCCCACCTTCTCCTGCGCCTTGAGCAGCATCTCGCGTGAGAGATCAATGCCCACCACATCAAGGTCGGGCCGGTACAGCGGCAAAGCCAGCCCCGTGCCCACACCCACCTCCAGCACGCGCGGGCCCGGCAGCAGGTTCACCGCCGCCACGGCGCGCTTGCGCCCAAAGGCCGAGACCCCGCCAAACACCACATCATAAACCCCCGCCCAGCGGCGATAGGCTTCCCGAACCGAGGCCGCATCCAGGGCGGCGCGAGGATGGTCCCTGTCCTGGGTGATACCGATAATGGACATGGATGTATTTCTTCTCCGGCCTTACGGAGGCTGCGATAGTCCCGCTACGGTTTGATGTCTAGCGGATTTCAGTTTTATGGATTTTGTGTGTCAATCATGGCCGGCGCCGATCAGGCAGCACCGCCAGAATCCCGCCGCAGAAGATCACCGCCGCGCCCATCAGCGTCCAGCGGTCCGGCAGGTCAGCAAAGACCAGCCACCCCGCCACCCCGGCCCAGACAAGCTGCGAATAGGAAAGCGGCGCCAGCACCGAAACCGGCGCCCGGGCATAGGCCAGCACCAGCAGCCCATGGCTCGCACCGCCGATCACGCCAATCGTCACCAGCAGCAGCCATTCGAAGGGCCTGGGCCATATCCAAACGAAGGGCAGGGCGAGGGATGAGACCACCGTCGCCACTAGCCCGGTGTGCAGGATGGTGGTGCGCGGGTCATCGCGCGCCGCCAGCTGGCGGGTGAGGATGGTGTAGAGCGCGAAAAGCGCCGCCGAGCCCAGCGGCAGCAAATAGGCCGGGTGGGGCGCCGCCTCGCCGGTGATAAAGGGCGGCCGCACCGCCACCATCACCCCCGCCAACCCCAAACCCACGCCCAGCCAGCGCCGGGGCGAGACCTTTTCCCCCAGGAACAATGCCGCCGCCGCCACGCTCAGCAGGGGGGCGGCGAAATTCACCGCCGTGGTATCGGCCAGCGGCAGAAAAACCAGCGCCGAGGAGAAAAAAAAGGTGCAGCCCGTCAGCGTCAGGCTGCGCGCCGCCTGCAGCCCCGGCGCGCGCGAACGCCACGGCACCCGCCCCCGGCTGGTCAGCCAAAAAAACAGCCAGACCGTCAGCGTCGAAAAGAAAAACCGCGACCACGCCAATTGCGCCACCGCGAAATGCCCGGTCAGCAGCTTGAACACCGTGTCCATGCAGACAAACAGCACCAGGGCAATGAGTTGCAGGGCAATGCCGAAAAGCGCTGAGTTGGTGCTGATCACAACCCCATCATCGGCCACAAACCGCCGCGCGGGAACTGCCATGCGGCCAGGCCATTGCAGCCACCCCCGCCTATTGATGCCCATGGCCAATTTTCCTCTGGCCTTTCGCCGCCCAGACGCCTATGTGGCTTCGCAACAAGCCCCAAGGCCCGTCATTTCTCACCCCGGTTCGCAGTCGCGGCCCGGGTGCTTGTTATGGCGAGCCTTTCACCGCCTGAAGGCCCTTTTCATATGTCCATGCGTAACCTCGCCATCATCGCGCACGTTGACCACGGCAAGACCACCCTGCTGGATCAGCTGCTCAAGCAGGCTGGAACCTTCCGCGAAAACCAAGCCGTGGCCGAACGCGCCATGGACCGCAATGATCTCGAGCGCGAGCGCGGCATCACCATCCTGGCCAAATGCACGGCCGTGGAATGGGAAGGCGTGAAGCTCAACATCGTCGATACCCCCGGCCACGCCGATTTCGGTGGCGAGGTGGAGCGCATCCTCTCCATGGTCGATGGCGCCATCCTGCTGGTCGATGCCGCCGAGGGCGTGTTGCCGCAGACCAAATTCGTGCTCGGCAAGGCCTTGGCGCGCGGCATCAAGCCCATCGTCATCGTCAATAAGATCGACCGTCAGGACGCCCGGCACGAAGAAGTCCACAACGAAGTCTTCGACCTCTTCGCCGCCCTCGACGCGACGGATGAGCAGCTCGATTTCCCCATGCTCTACGCCTCCGGCCGCCAGGGCTGGGCGGATGAGGTGATCGACGGCCCGCGCAAAGACCTCTCGGCGCTGTTCAACCTCATCCTGCGCCATGTGCCCGAGCCCGGGCTGGACGCCACGCTCCCCTTCGCGATGAACGCCGCCATCCTGGAGAGCGACAATTTCCTCGGCCGCATCCTCACCGGCCGCGTGGAGCAGGGCGTCGCCCGCCTGAACATGCCGGTCAAAGTGCTGCGCCCCGATGGCACGCAGATCGAGACCGGCCGCCTGACCAAGCTGCTCACCTTCCGTGGCCTGGAGCGCGTGCCGGTGGAGAGCGTGCAGGCAGGCGACTTCATCGCCATCGCCGGCCTGTCGGATGCCACCATCCCTGACACGATTTGCGAGCCCTCGGTGATGGCGCCGCTGGTCTCCGTGCCCGTCGATCCGCCGACCCTCGCCATGACCTTCCGCGTCAATGACGGCCCGCTGGGTGGCCGCGAGGGCAAGAAGGTCACCAGCCGCCAGATCCGCGACCGCCTGGCCAAAGAGGCCGAGGGCAATGTCGCCATCCGCGTCACCGTCTCGACCGAAACCGACGCTTTCGAAGTCGCCGGCCGTGGCGAACTCCAACTCGGCGTGCTGATCGAGACCATGCGCCGCGAGGGTTTTGAACTCACCATCGGCCGCCCCCGCGTGCTGACCCGCACCAATGAGGAGACCGGCGAGAAGGAAGAGCCCTTCGAGGAAGTCCTGGTCGATGTCGATGAAGGCTTCACCGGCGTGGTCGTGGAAAAGCTCTCCATCCGCAAGGCGCAGATGCAAGACATGCGGCCCTCCGGTGGCGGAAAGGTTCGCATCACCTTCATCATGCCCAGCCGCGGGCTGATCGGCTATCACGGCGAATTCCTGACCGATACGCGCGGCACCGGCATCATGAACCGGCTCTTCGCCGGCTATCAGCCCTGGGCTGGCAATATCGAGGGCCGGGTCAAGGGCTCGCTGATCTCCAACTCCGATGGCGAGGCGGTGCAATACGCGCTCTTCGCCCTTCAGGAGCGTGGCACGCTGTTCGTGAACCCCGGCGACAAGGTCTATGAAGGCCTGATCCTGGGCGAGAACAGCCGCGAAAACGATCTGGACGTGAACCCGATCAAGGAAAAGAAGCTGACCAATATCCGTGCCGCCGGCAAGGATGAGGCGCTGCTGCTGATCCCGCCCCGGCGCATGAGCCTCGAGCAGGCGATTGCCTATATCGAGGATGACGAATTGGTCGAGGTCACGCCCTCGGCCGTGCGTCTGCGCAAGCGCTACCTTGACCCCAATGAGCGCAAGAAGAACGCCAAGCGTTCGGAAAGCGCCGCGGCCTGAGATGGTGGGCGCAGCTGCTGGAACCGCCAGCAGGGTGCTTAAAAGGCTGATGACCGGAAAAAAGAGCGAGAGGGCAAAGCCCGGGCTTTGCCCTCTCGAGCTCTCACACCAGGGTCGACATGTATGTCGACGATTTTCCTGGACCTTTGATGAACTGGGTATATCAATAATCTAACGAAGGTGCAGGAAACTAAGTTTCCTGCTGGGGTGCTCGAGGGGCAAAGCCCCTCGATCTTATTTCCACGCGCTGACCGTCTTCCAGCAGCCTCCTAGCCCAGTTCAAAGCTGGTAATTCCAAAGATTTTCTCCCGCGCCATCACAGGCACCGGCCCGACATACATCCGCGCAGTCTCAAAGCCCTTCGCCATGCCAAGCCCCAGCGCCAGCCGCACCGCGGCTTCATGGTTCTCCGGCACATCCAGCGTCAGCATGCCGTGGCCATGCTGCCCCAGCCCCGCGAGCAGCAGGGCCGCATCGGCCTCGGTCTCGGCGAAGAGCGGGCCAATCTTCACCCCCTCGCGGCAGGGTCGCGCCACGCCAAAACCGCGCATTCCCCCATTATCCCTTCTGGGCAAGGCGAGGGCGAGGTGCCCCTCCGTCTCCATCCATGCCCGCAAAAACGCCGGCCGGGGCGCGCCAAAACACGCCGCGTCATAATCCACCAGCGCCTCGAAGGGCATGGAAGCGGCCAGCGGCAGCGCCACAGGCGGCGGTGTCGGCCGCGTCATGCCGGTGTAGCGCGCATTGTTCCAGGCCAGCGCAAAACCCGATTTGCGGTAATTCCCCTGCTGCGCCACCACGCCATCAAGGCCAATCACCCGCCCCTCCAGCCGCGCCATGCCCGCCCGCCACAGCGCCAGCCCATGGCCCCGCCCGCGCATCTCCGGCGCCACAATATAGAAGCCGATAAACCCCAGACCCGCGCCATAGCGCACCGCGGACATACAAGCGACCGGTCGCCCCGCCTCCTCGGCCAGCAGAAACCCGCCAGGATCCTCGGCCAGAAAAGCCGGCACATCCGCCAGCCCCGGATTCCACCCCTCGGCCGCGGCCCATTCCACCGCCAGCATCACCTCTGGCGCGGTCATCGTGCGAATATTCAGCATGCGGCCAGCTTAGGCGATGCCAGCACATTTCGAAAACCAACCCGCCGATTTGACCATTGCGAATGCCGCCGGAGACGCCATGCTGGAGCCATGGCCTCCACTCCCGCTTCCGCCCCCACCACCCCCGACCCCAGCCCCGCCGAGCTTCTCGCCGCGCGCCCCATGCTGCGCATGGACCCCTCCGCCGGCCTGTGCATCGAGGATGTCCCCCTCGCCCGTCTGGCCGATGCGGTGGGCAGCCCCGCCTGGGTCTATTCCGCCTCCACCCTGCGCCGCCGCGCCCGCGCCCTGACCGGCGCGCTGGAGGGTGCGGCGCTGCGAGCAAAAGTGCATTTCGCCGTCAAGGCCAATCCCAATTTGGCCGTGTTGGCGCTGCTGGCGGCCGAAGGCCTGGGCGCCGATATCGTCAGCGAAGGCGAATTGCGCCAGGCCCGCGCCGCCGGCATTCCCGCCAGCCACATCGTCTTCTCCGGCGTGGGCAAAACCGAGCGCGAACTCCGCCTGGCCATCGCCGAGGATATTTCCCAGGTGAACCTCGAAAGCGCCGAGGAGGCCGAGATGCTCTCCGCCCTCGCCGTCTCCCTGGGTCGCACTATGCGCGTGGCGCTGCGCGTCAACCCCGATGTGGACGCCAAGACCCACGCCAAGATCACCACCGGCACCAGCGAGAATAAATTCGGCGTCGATTTCCCCCTCGCCCCGGCGCTTTATGCCCGCATCGCCGCCCTGCCAGGGCTCGAACCAGTGGGCCTCGCCGTGCATATCGGCAGCCAGATCACCCAGGGCGTGGGCGCCTATACCGCCGCCTATCGGCGCCTCGGCGAATTGGTGGTGGCGCTGCGCGGGCAGGGCCTACCCGTGCCGCGGGTGGATTGCGGCGGTGGCCTGGGCATTTCCTACCGCGATGAAGCCCCTGCCTCGCCCGAGGCGCTGGCCGGCGCCATCCAATCCGGCCTGGGCAATCTGGGGCTGGAGCTGATGCTCGAACCCGGCCGCTGGATTTGCGGCCCCGCCGGCATCCTGCTCGCCCGCGTCGTCATCCAAAAACAAGGCACCGCGCGCCGCTTCGTGGTGATTGACGCCGCGATGAACGACCTGCTGCGCCCTGCCATGTATGACAGTTGGCACGGCATCCTGCCCGTCTCACCGCACAGCTTCGCCGCCCCCCTCGCCCCGGCCGATGTGGTCGGCCCGGTTTGCGAAAGCTCGGACACCTTCGCCCAGGGCCGCGCATTGCCCGACCTGCCAGCCGGAGAATTGGTGGCGATTCTCGATGCCGGCGCCTATGGTGCCTCCATGAGCAGCACCTACAATGCCCGCCCGCTCGCCGCCGAGGTGCTGGTGCAAGGCGGAGAATGGTCCGTCATCCGCGCCCGCCAGGGCTATGAGGCGCTGCTCGCCGGCAGCCGCATCCCCGACTGGGTGCGTGCTTGACGCAAGCCGGGCCCCCGGGCCTGCGCGTCCGGCGCCTCCTGGCCCGTGCGGCCCTGGGCTGGGAGCTGCTTTGGCCCGGCGCCTGGCCGGTGCTCGCGGTGCTGGGGGTTTTCCTGCTCCTGGCCCTGCTTGGCCTTCCGGCATTCCTGCCCCCCTGGCTGCATAGCCTGGGCCTTTTGGCCTTCGCCGCTTCCCTGGCCCTTGTGCTGCGCCGCGCCTGGCAAGGCTGGCGCATCCCCGATGCCCAGGCGGCCGAAAGGCGGCTGGAACGCGCCTCCGGCCTTAGCCACCGTCCCCTCTCCGTGATGGCCGACCGCCCGGCGGGCAATGACCCCCTGGCGATGGCCATCTGGCAGGCGCATCAGGCCCGCATGGCGGCGCGCATCCGCCAGCTTCGGGTGGACCTGCCCCGCCCCGGCCTCGCAGCGCGGGACAAGCGGGCCCTGCGCGCCGGAATGGCGGTGGCCCTTATCGCCGCCTTCGGCATCGCCGGCGATGCCGCGCCCGAGCGGCTGCGCCGCGCCATTCTGCCTGGCTTCGCCAAGCCTGAACCCGCTGCCGCCCAGCGGATCGAGGCCTGGGTCACCCCCCCCGCCTATACCGGTGCCCCGCCCATTTTCCTCTCCGCAAGCGGCGGCCAGGCCACCGTCCCCGCCGGCAGCCGCATGAAGCTCACCCTCTCCGGCCGCCCCGGCACCGCGCCCGAACTCACCGGCCCCGCCGGCACCATCACCCTGCAAGGCCTCGATGCCAGCAGCTTCGCCGGCGAATTGCCCCTGACCGCGCCCGCCCGCCTCACGCTGCGCCGCGATGGCGCAGTGCTGGCGGAATGGAACCTCGCTTTGCAGGCCGATGCGCCGCCGCTGGCCAGCTTCCCCGAGCCCCCCGCCCGGGCGCAGCGCGGCCTCACCCTGCGCATCCCCTGGCGGGCCGAGGATGATTGGGGCGTGCACAGCCTGCGCTTTGAATTGCGCCTGAGCGCGCGCCCCGAGGCGCCGCCCCTCACCCAGGACATCCCGCTCCCCCCCGGCACCCCGCGCCAGGCCCGCGGCATCGCATCGCCCGATCTCTCCGCCCACCCCTGGGCCGGCCTGCCGGTGCGCCTCAGCCTCACCGCGCAGGATGGCGTGGGGCAGGTGGGTGCCTCCGAGCCGGTCGAGATCACCCTGCCCGAGCGCAGCTTCACCCATCCCGTGGCCCGGGCGCTGGTCGCCATCCGCCGTGACCTCTCTTTGGCCCCCGAGGCGCGCGACACCGCCCGCCGCGCCCTGGAGCAACTCGCCACCGCCCCCGACGCCTTTGAAAACGACACCACAACCGCCCTCGGCCTGCGGGTGGCGCGCAACCGCCTGTTGCAGCGCCGCGCCGGCGCGGTGGAGGAGGCGCAGGAACTGCTCTGGGACATGGCGCTAGCGCTGGAGGAAGGCCGCGAGGGCCGCACCGCCCGCGCCCTGGCCCAGGCCCGGCAAGCCCTGCGCGAGGCGCTGCAAAATGCGGAACGGCAGAATCAGGAGCGTGCCAATAACGACCCCGCCCGCCAGCAGGCCGAGCGCCGCATCCAGGACCTGCGCGAGGCGATCCGCCGCCACCTCGAAGCCATGGCCGAGCGCCTGCAGCGCGAAAACGCCGAAAGCCTGAGCGAATTGCCGCAAAACCGGGCCGATCAGCGCGAGATCAACCGCCGCACCGAGCGCCTGCGCGAGGCCAATCGCGAAAACCGTATCCCCGACGCCGAGCGCGAATTGGCCGAGCTGGAGGAGATGCTGCGCAACCTCGAGGAGGGCCGCCAGGCCCGCGGCGAAGACCCCGAGCGCCAGCAGCAGCGCCAACGCGGCCAGCAGCAAATGGGCGTGGTGCAGGATATGCTCCGCCGCCAGGGCGAGATGCTCGACCATGGCCAGCGCCGCATCGAGGCCGAGGAGGCCCGCCGCAACCAGCTCCGCCGCAGCCAGGGCGCCCAAAATCCGCCCCCCGCCACCCAAGCCGTGCCGCAAACCGCCGATGCCCGCCGCCAGCGCGCCCTGCGCCGCGCCCTGGGCGAGCTGATGCAGCAATATGGCGACCTGACCGGCGAGGTGCCCCAAGCACTCGGCCGCGCCGACCAGGCGATGCGCGAGGCGCAGGCGGCGCTATCCGAGGGCGGCGATGCGCGAGACCCGCAAAGCCGCGCCATGCGCCACCTGCAGGAGGGCGGCCGGCAGATGGCCCAGCAAATCCAGCGCCAATTCGGCCAACAGCCCGGCCAGGGTGAGGGTGAGGGCGAGCCCGGTGATGCCGATCTGGCCGGCAATACCGAGGAGGGGGCCGAGGGCGAAGGCGAGGGAAGCGAGATGGGCGAAGGCCGCGACCCCTTGGGCCGCCGCGCCCGAGATGTCTCGGGCAATGCCGATCAGGGCAGCGATACCCGCCTGCCCGAGGAGGCCGAGCAAATGCGCAGCCGCCGCATCCTCGATGAACTCCGCCGCCGCGGCGCCGAGCGTGAGCGCGCCGTCGAAGAGCTGGACTATATCGAGCGGCTGCTCAGGCGCTTCTGATCAGATCGTCTCGTCCTGCGCGCTGTTGAAATGCGCCTCGCCATTGCGCCGGGTGCGCTCCTCGCGCCCGGTGTTGCAATGATGCTCGCTGAACAGCGCGCTGCCCGGATGGGTGATCTCCATCTTGGCCCGCACCCGGCAGACCAGGCGATTGGTGGCCCCGGCGCTGGCGCCATGCCAGCGCCGCAGCGCCTCGGCCCAGCCATGCTCCTGGCCCCAGCGGGCCAGCATGCCGCCGGCCCAATCGGCCGAAAGCCTGGCATCAAGCGGCCAGGTCTCACCACGGGCATGCAGCCGGGCATTCACCTGCATGCAGCCCGCCATCACATTGCGGCTGCGCGAGGCGGCGCGCAGCAGCGCGGCAGCGGCGTCCGGTGATGCCGGAAACACCGCCCGGCCGCCAATATTCATCGCATAGGCGTGCATGCCACTTTCCGAGAGCGCGATTGCGCTCAGCAGGCCCGGCGGCAGGCCATGAATATGCTCGGCCCGGCGGGTGGCCTCAAGGCAGGCCGCGCGCGGCGAGCCCTGGAAGATGGTGGATACGGCGAAGCTGCCGCCGCTGGCCACCGGCCGAAAATCCTGCGGCCGGTCGGGCAGGCGGGGGGCACGGGCATATTGGTTGTGGCGGCGGGCGCGGGCATGGCGGGTCTGGCTGGGTGCGGCATGAGGGGCCGCCTTGGCGGCGGCAGGGCGGGCCTGAGGGCGCTCGGCCTGGGCCGGCCGGGCTTGCGCTGAAAATGCCAAGGGCCCGCAGGCCAAAACGGCGGCGAGGGTCATCATCGTTATACCGCGATGGGGAGCTGGGGGTTCCATCACGCGCGGAGGGAGGGCCGGGTGGCGCAGACCTTGGGGGGTCCACGGAGCAATCTCGGTCTTCATGAAACATTAAGTAGCATGGCGTGAAGATGCAGGGCAAGCCTTGCCCCTCCGGGCCCCTCCCCGCCGCCTTTCGGGCGGTGCATTCTGCTGGCGGAAACGGGAGATGAGCATGCTTGGCTCCAGGCGCAATCTGCTGCTATCCGCCGCCGCTGCCCCGCTGCCGGGGGCAATGGCAAAGGGGGCGGCCGAGGCGGTGGTGACGCTTGTCGTGCCCTTTTCCGCCGGCGGTTCGGCTGATCTCTCGGCGCGTGCCCTCGCGGCGCATTTGCCCGCGCTGCTGCCGGGCCGTACCGGGATTGTGGTGGAACACCGCGCCGGCGCCTCGGGCGCTGTCGGCACCGCCTCGGTGGCGCGCGCGGCACCTGATGGGCAAACCCTGCTGCTGGCACGGGTTGGCTCTTCGGCCATTCTGCCGGCCACCGATGGCCGCACCCCCTTCGCCTGGGATGATTTCACCTTCCTCGGCCTGCTCGAGCAAAGCGCCTATGCCATCGCCGTGCGCGCCGAGGCGCCATGGGCCGATCTGGCCGCGCTGGTGGCAGCGCTGCGCGATGCGCCCGGACAAATGCGCTTTGCCACCTCCGGCCCCGCCACCATTCTCGATCTGGGCGTGCGGCAATTGTTCATCGCCGCCGGGCTGGGGTTGGATGCCGCAACCGCCCTGGTGCTGCGTGGCGGGGGTGAGGCGGTGCAGGCGCTGCTGGCCGGGCAGGTGCAGTTCATCGGCAATAACCTGCCCGATCTGGCGCTAGGGCTGCGCGATGGCAGCCTGCGCGCCCTGGCCGTCTCCGGCCCCGTGCGGCTGGCGGAGTTCCCCGCGGTGCCGACCATGACCGAGGCGGGTTTTCCCGCCCTGGAGGGGTTGACCGGCTGGAGCGCCCTGGCCGGCCCGCCCGGCATGGCGCCGGAATTGGTGGCGCGCTGGGCGCAGGCCCTGGCCGCGCTGCGCCATAACCCGGCCTGGCTGGCCGAGGTGGAGCGCCAAGGCAGCCTGCCGCGCCTGCTGCCGCCTGATGAGACCCGAGACTATATTGGCGGCCAAGTGGCACTTTATCGTGAATTGGCGCGGCAATTGGGGCTGCAATGAGTTTTTTGACGCGGACATAAAGGCCGGCGTTTCAGCCCCAGGCTTGACAGAAATCGGCAAATAATCCTATATCATCAGCCAAGTGCCGCGCTGTTTTGACAACCGCATCCGCCCCCCACCACCGCCACCCCACCTGCGGGGCAATTTGTCCGAATACCACCATTTTGCGCGCAACCCAGCCCGGCCGCAGATAAACGCAATAAAAACAGCCGGCTGAAAAACCCCTCAGCCGCGCAACCGCAGCCCCTGCACCCGGATCAAGCCATCGGGAATAAGCCGCAACCCCTCCAGCGCCGGCCGCAGGGCGAAGAAGGTCTTGGGGTGCCACAAATAGATGTAAGGCCGGTCCCGCAGCAGAACCGTCATGGCGCGCTCATAGGCCGCAAGCCGGGTCGCCGGGTCAGTGCTGGTGCGGCCCTGGCGCAGCGCCGCATCCGCCTCGGCCGAGCAATACCGCCCGCCATTGAGGCTCTCGCCACAGGCATTGAAGCTCCAGAGATTCTGGTCAGCATCGGTGCGGCCGGACCACTGGATGATCAGCGCCTCAAAATCACCCATGGTCCATTGCCGCAGCAGCGTCGCGGTCTCCAGCACCACAATCTCAATGGTGATACCCGCCTCGGCCGCCATGGCCTGAATCACCTCCGCCGCCTGAGTGTAATCCGAGGTGCCGGGCACCGAGAGCCGTATCCGCACCCGCTCCAGCCCCGCCTCACGCAGCAGCGCCCGGGCCCGGGCCAGATCCCGCGGCGGCGTGACGATGCTGGCGATATGATGCGGGTGCCCAGGCGGCGTGGATTGGTTGGCCGGGCTGAAGCGGCCCTCAAAGGCCACCCGGTTCAGCACCTCACGGTCAATCGCCGCCTCCAGCGCCGCACGCACCCGCCCATCACGGCCGAGCGGCGTATTGGCCCGCTCGCCATTGGCCATATTGATGGCGATATAGAACGCCGCCAGCGAAGGCCCCTCCACCACCCGCACCCGCCGATCGGCGGCGAGGGTATCAAGATCGGAGGTGCTGACCCGCTCGATCACCTCCAGCGCGCCCGCGCGCAGGTTGGAAGCGCGCACAGTGGTATCGGGTATCGGCCGATAGACCACCCGCTCGAAGTGAATATTGCTCCGGTCCCAGTAATCGGCGAAGCGCTCCAGCTCGATGCGATCCTGCGCCACCCGCCGCGTCAGCCTAAACGGCCCGGCACAGGCCGGCGCGGCCTGCGATTCCATCGGCGTGCGGGGTGAAACCAGCATCCCCGCCCGGTCACTCAGTGCCGCCAGCAGCGGCGCAAAGGGCTCCGAGAGGCGTATGCGCAGCGCCATCGGCCCCGCCACCTCCACCGCGCTCACCGGCCCCAACTCACCGCGGCGGGTGGAACCGGGTGCGGTCAGGTGCCGGTTCAGCCCGGCCATGGCGGAGGCGGCGTCCAGCGCCTCGCCATCATGAAAGCGCACCCCGGCGCGCAGGTTCAGCAGCAGCGCCCGGCCATCCTCCTGCCACTCCCATGCGGTGGCGAGTTGGGGAATGAGTTGCCCCCGCTCATCCACATCCAACAGCTTGTCGCACATCGCCGCAAAAACCTGCCGGGCGGCCACGCTGCGCGAGAGGCTGGGGTCGAGCACATCGGGGTCCGAGGCGATGCCGATGCGCAATGTCTGCGCCGCCGCCGGCAGCGCAAGAATGAGGCAGAGCAGGGCCGCGGACGGCAGGCGAAATGATCTCATCCGCTTAGCCTGCCGCAAAGATTGCGAAGAAGCCATGGCCCCCAGCTTTCTCCCAGCCCTCGACCGCAGGAAGGCGCCGCCCGCGTCAGGAATTCACCCTGAACGCCTCCCAGATGACCGCACCCCACCGCCTCATGGTGGTGGGCGGCGGCGCTGTCGGGCTGGTCTCCAACCGGGTGGAACCGGGGTGACGCTGCATTGAGCCGGGCTCAGCCCCGCTTGAGCATGGGACCCAGCGGCCGGCCGCCAAAGACATGGACGTGGAAATGCGGCACTTCCTGCCCCGCATCGAGGCCCATATTGGACAGGATGCGGTAGCCGCTGGCCTCCAGCGGCCGGCCCACCTCACCCACCGCCCGCCAGAAGCCGGCAATGGCCTCGGCGCTTGCGCCGGCGTGGAAATCCGCCGCCGAAACCCATTCGCCCTTGGGTATCACCAGGATATGGCTGGGTGAGAGCGGGTTGATATCGTGGAAGGCCAACGCGTGCTCAGTCTCCAGCACCCGCTTGCAGGGGATTTCACCGCGCAGGATGCGGGCGAAGATGTTGTTGCTGTCATAGGGAGGCAGCCCGGTCACGCTCATGCTCGCTTGGTCCTCAGGGCAGTTTGCGGGTCTTGGCCAGGCGCGTGATGGTTTTCGGCCGCGCGGCCTTTTCGGCGATGCCGGAAATGCCCTCGCGCCGGCAAAGCTCGCGCCACACGTCATCGGGCGCCACGGAGGCATCCACCCAGAGCACCAGCAGGTGATAAAGTAGGTCGGCACTCTCGCTGATCGTGGCTTCGCGGTTGCGCGCCACCGCCTCGATCACCAGTTCCACCGCCTCTTCGCCCAGCTTCTGCGCCACTTTCTGCGTGCCGCGTGCCAGCAGGCGGGCGGAATGCGAGGTGGCGGCATCGCCCATCACCCTCCGCTGCTCGATCACGCTCCATAGCCGTTCCAGCACCCCGGCGGCGGCGCTGTCATGGGCGGGTTTGAGCAAGCGCTTTTCGATCTGCCGCACCGCCTTGGCGAGTTTGACCGGCTTGGCGACGGGCGCTGCCGCCAGAACCTTGATGACGGTGGCGCTGGCCTTCGGGCTTTTCGCCTTTGCCACCTTATTCTTGGCCGGGGCCTCAACCACCGCCGGCAGCGCGTGGGTGACCACCGCCTTGGGGCGCTTGGCCTTCTCGACTTTTTTCTTTGCGGGCTTGGCCATCACGCGGCCTCCATCACGGGTGCTTCGGCCGGGCGCACCGGCCAGCCAGCGGCGGCCAGTGCTGCCTTGGCCTGGGCAATACGAAAAATACCGTCATGGAATACGCTGGCGGCGAGCAGGCCAGAGGCGCCGGCAGCGGCCCCCTCGGCGAAGTGGTCCAGGCTGCCCACGCCGCCGCTGGCCACCAGCGGCAGCCGCACCCGGGCGCGCACGGCGCGCAGCAGGCCCAGGTCAAAGCCCTGTTTCGTGCCGTCGCGGTCCATCGAGGTCAGCAGCAATTCGCCCGCACCGCCCTCGGCCATGCGTGCCGCCCATTCCACCGCGTCAATGCCGGTGCCGCGGCGGCCGCCATGGGTGAAGACCTCCCATCGGCCGGGCGAGACTTGCTTGGCGTCAATCGCCACCACGATGCATTGGCTGCCAAAAGCCTGGGCCGCGCGGGCCACCAATTCGGGCTCGGCCACGGCGGCGGAATTGATGCTGGCCTTATCGGCCCCGGCCAGCAGCAGCTTGCGGATATCCTCCACGCTGCGCACGCCACCACCCACCGTCAGCGGAATGAACAGCCTGGCTGCGGTGCGCGCCACGACATCGAGCATGGTGTCGCGGTTTTCATGGGTGGCGCCAATATCGAGGAAGGTGAGTTCATCGGCGCCCTGGGCGCCATAGGCGGAGGCCTGCTCCACCGGGTCCCCAGCATCGCGCAGGGCGACGAAATTGACGCCTTTGACGACGCGGCCTTCCTTCACGTCCAGGCATGGAATTACACGAAGCGTAAGCACCAGCAGATGACCTTGCAAATTGTCGAGTTTTGGCCGCGCTTGCAACGGCAGAGTTTCGATGCGCTGCGCTTAGCGTCGGGTCAAGGTGTTTTGCACGTGGTTCTGGCGCGGCGCGCGTGAATTTGGCAATGACCATGCATGATCGGCGATGAGACGGAGACAGTTCTGTTGCGCCCCCGGGCTTTTCTGCCCGAGGTGGCCTGTTTGGTGCTGTGGCGGCGCTCGGCCAGGGCGCGTCGGGTCTCGCTGAAAATCTCCCCGCGAGATGCCGCGGTGATTGTGACGCTGCCGATGCGCGCCCATCGGCGTTTGGGCATGGCGCTGCTGGCTGAGCATGCCGCCTGGGTCACCGAACGCCTGGGCGCGATTGAGGCGCCGGTGGTGTTGGAGCCCGGGGGGGCGGTGCCCATTGGCGATGTGCCACATGTTATTGTCCATGACCCTGAGTGCCGCGGGGGAGGGATCATCGAGCCGGGGCGGGTGGTGGTGGGTGGCGGGCTGGAATTTCTGCCCCGCCGGGTGATGGATTGCCTGCGCGCCGAGGCGGCGCGGCGCATTGGCCTTGTGCTGCCGGTGCATGCCGAGGCGCTGGGGGTGCGGCCGCGCGCGCTGCGGCTGAAGGATACCCAGACCCGCTGGGGAAGCTGCGCCCCGGATGGCACCATCGCTTTCTCCTGGCGGCTGGTGATGGCGCCGGATTGGGTGCTGGATTACGTGGTGGCGCATGAGGTGGCGCATTTGCGCGAACTCAACCACTCGCCGCGCTTTTGGGCGCTGGTGGAGAGCCGCACCCCGCATCGGGATGCGGCCAGTTTGTGGCTAAAGGCGAATGCCGGGCGGTTGATGCGGATCGGTTAGCGGGCTGCTGCGTAACGAAGGCGGGGGACGATAAGATCGAGGGGCTTTGCCCCTCGGTCCTTCTTTTACCAACACCTTGCTTTGATCGTGTGATGTCGGCTACACGCGGCGCAACGCATTTGGACCATTGCCTCAATCCGGTTCGCGGATGCTGCCTATCAGATCTTGAGCGTTGGACACTTCAGTCGAGATAGCCCTGGCCAAGCCGCTCGAGCTCTCTGAAGCCGCGCCGCTGCCAAGGCCTGGTTGTGCCATGTCGAGCATGGCGGCGAGGTGTCCCTCCACCGTGATGTCAGGCACCCCGCGCCTTCCAGCCGGATGAATGATGACGCGCTCGATTAGGGCCCGGGCTGCTTCCAGCGCAGCTGGATTGTCGGCGGCGGCAAGTGCCGCTCGCAATCCTTGGAGCTTCGCTCGGTATACGGCACCGATATCGGGCCTAATCCGGATTATCGCCGGCCTGGCATTGCTGATGGCAGCATGCAGCCGTTGCGTTTCTGCTTCCGCGGCTTCGAGCTTGGCCTGCAGCCGCGGGCCTCTCAGCCCATCAGCGATGGCCTCAAGCAGATTGGCAAGCCTCCGCTCGGCGACATCCAGATCACGCTGCAGCTTTGGAGCTGCCGCCTGCAGTTGCGTCGTCAAGCGGTTCCATTCCGCAGCGAACTCTTCTGCAAATGCCTGCACGACCTCGGGGTCCATCATTTTTTCAGCAAGTGTCTCCAGCACTCGTTCCTCAAGAACATCGCGGCAGATCGCTGCGCGGTTGTCACACATGCCACGCTGGACGTTGTTGCAGGTGTAGGTCTTTCTGGTATTGGCCGCGAAGGGAGCTCCACACTTTCCGCAAATCAGCCTGCCAGACAGCAGGTAGCGGCCGCGGCGCTTCTCCCAAAATTTCTGCTGCCCCGTACCAGCGTTGGGCGGCGCGGCATCAGCGTCCAGCCTTGCCTGAACTACCGCCCAGACCGCGTCATCAATGATTCGGTATTCGGCAAGCCGCGGGCGGTCCTCCATCACTCCGACCGCGGAAGCCAATATAGCAGT